>JAKCCC010000497.1 GCA_021838985.1 Planctomycetota bacterium | reverse complement strand
GGAGATGCTATGAGCAAGCTCTTGGCGGACATCACCAAAACGATGGGGAATACTCCGTTGGTGCGGATCAATCGTCTGATTCCACCTGGCCAGGCCAGCGTTTATGCCAAGTGCGAGTTTTTTAACCCGTTGGGCAGCGTGAAGGATCGCATTGGCGTGGCGATGATTGAGGCGGCGGAGCGCGAAGGGAAAATCAAGCCAGGCACGCATATTATGGAAGCCACCAGCGGCAATACCGGCATCGCCTTGGCGTTTGTCGCAGCGGCGAAGGGCTATCAACTGACTTTGTACATGCCGGAAAGCATGTCCCTGGAACGGCGTAAGTTGTTGAAAATTTTAGGCGCGAATCTGGTGCTCACGCCGGCCGCGGAGGGCATGCCCGGCGCTATTCGCCGGTGCGACGAAGCCGCGGGGGCGGAAAAGAATTCTTTCATTGCCCACCAATTTGACAATCCGGCCAATGTTGAGGTTCACATGAGAACCACCGCTGAGGAAATCTGGCGCGACACCGACGGGAAAGTCGACTGCCTGATTTCCGCGGTCGGCACCGGTGGGACGCTCAGCGGCGTAGCCACGGTCATAAAAAAACGTAATCCGAAGTTTCATGTGATTGCGGTGGAGCCTTCCGGCTCGCCGGTGATCACGCAATACAAAGCCCATCAGCCGCTTAAGCCAGGTCCCCATAAGATTCAGGGTGCCGGGGCCGGTTTCATCCCGAAAAATCTTTTTGTGAATTTGATTGACGAGGTCATCCAGGTCAGTAACGAAGACGCCTTTGCCTGGGCCCGGCGGCTGGCCAAGGAGGAGGGTATTCTGGCGGGCATCAGTTCCGGCGCCGACATATGGGCCGCGGCCCAGGTGGCGGCGCGGCCGGAAATGAAGGGAAAAATCATTGTGATCATTCTGCCTTCCACGGGCGAGCGCTATCTGAGCACCGCCATGTATGACGGTTTGGAAGCATAATGCTGATTCATTCCGCTGAGGATTCATGTCCGCAGGCGGATGTAAGGGAAAAACACCGGGAGAAGAGGCCTTTTTTCAGTTTCGGTTCTGAAACGGGCGGCGCGAGCTCTGCCTAGCCCGGAGGTCGCCGGGAGTGGCTAAACCGTGGCGAGGGGTCCGGATTGACGTCGCCCCCCCCACCCTTGGCTCGCGCTGGGGGCTAGACAATTTTCATCCTCCGCAGATTTCCGAAGGACGGGGACGACTGTCCTGCCAACCCGCCAAACATCTCCTCCGCTGCCCGCCCGGCCGGGCGGGCCGTCTCGCCTTGCAACCAACCGGGGCGTTATGCGTGGTTAATGAGGGTAGCCCTGCTGGGGGTACAGGAGTGGACTATGTTGTTGCGCGGCATCGCCGGAAGAGACGCGGCAGTGGAAGCGGTTGAATCAAGCGGGACGGGCGAAGGCGGCCCGGGGCGTGCCGCCGCGCCGCGGCCGGCGCCGGAAGCGTACGTGGCGGGGCGGTGGCGGCGCTGGGCGCTGGCTTTCAGATTCCGAATTCGTCGGCGGAGCTTGAAACCGCGGGGCGGTTTCACGCTGATCGAACTGCTGGTAGTGATCAGCATTGTTGCTATATTGATATCTATACTTCTTCCAGCATTGGCCAAGGCCGTGCAGGTGGCGGACCTGGTGGTCTGTGCCAGCAATGAGCGGCAGTTGCTGCTGGGCCTGCGGGAATACGTGCAGGCCGATGAGGGCCAGTTTCCCTTGAATGGGATTTTGTTTCCCCACCCGGCGAACTACTATCCCTATGCGGCGGTCCCCGCGACTGGCTACACGCCCACCGGGCAGGACCTGGCCTTGGAACAGACCTGGGATGACACCGTCGGCGACGGCCTGCAGGATGACAAGCTCAGTGACGGAGCGTTATACCCTTACTTGGCCGGCCTTGCGCAACCCACCGGCAACCTCGTGCCGCCGGCTAGTCTGGACATGAACCCGGCGGTGAACCGCATCGCCCACACGTTTATGTGTCCGGCCGATTTCGGTCTGCGCTATTCCGGATCCGCGTTGACGTTAAGCCCCGATGGCCAGACCGTGCGGCGTAACCGCAACAGTCAAAATAATTTTACCTACCAGCCGAACACCGGAGGGTACTGGAGTTACTCCGTTAATTCGCTGCTGAACTCGCAATCCGCGGTGCTGGCGAGTCTTTTTGGCACCGATGCCAACGGTAAACCGATGACACCATGGTCCTATCCGCTGCGAACATCCCAGATCACCAATCCCCAGTTGGTCGTCTTCATCGAGGAATCGGCGAAGCATTCGTTATTCAATGATGAGGTGATGGATCCACCCGCCTATAGCACCGGCGACAAGATGACCGCGCGACATTTCGGAGGAGGCAACCTGGGTTTCTGGGATGGGCATGTGCAATGGGTCTCGGCGGCGGACTATAATGGGTTGCTCAACAGCAATCCGCCGTTGTCCGAGGCGCTCAATGAGCCGATCATGCGCTGGTTTTTCCCGGAGGGCAACACCACTGGCCCCTGAGGAAGGTTGCGAAATTTTAGTCGCTCCGTGTGGTGCGGAGACGCTGGGCGCTGGAAGTTAGATAGTGGTAGCGGGATTTCACCGCATCTCTTCCAGCCCCGAACTTCCAACGGCGGAATTCTTTCGGGCGAAGCCCGCCCGGGGTGATATGTTGCCAGGGAGCGCGCCCAGCCCCGCGAGTGGCTCGGATGCCAGCAGCGCCGCGTCGGCCGCATCCGGGGCGCGGCGGGGCCGTCTCTTCTGGGCTGGCTTCGGCGCCATTTTTCTCCTCGGGGCATCACTTCGTTTCGTTCGTCTAGGTGAGCAATCCTTCTGGTGCGATGAAACCGCCACCGCCCTGCGCGTGGTGGGAAGTTTTAACCATCTGCTGATTTCAC
>JAKCCC010000496.1 GCA_021838985.1 Planctomycetota bacterium | reverse complement strand
CCGCTAAAATATTCGCTGTGACCAGCTTGCCGATTTCATACTTGGCGGTCCGCACGATAGGGTAAGCATAAACATCCCGCTTTTGTTGATCCTCCGGCGAGACTTGCACCAGATGGGAATCGATCAGAACCAGGGCGTTAACCTTCAGATCGTCTTTATACAGCTCGAAGGCGCGCTGATCCAAGGCCAGCAGAAAGTCGATATGTGTGGATTCAGCGAATTCAATGGGCCGATCATCAATAATCACATCCGCCTTGGTCGGTCCGCCGCGAACCTGGGAGGTGTAGGTCGGAACTTGCGTGGCGTACTTATTCTCGTAGTAGATGGCGGCTTCGGCGATGATGGTGCCGGCCAGCATGTTACCCTGGCCGCCGGCGCCGACGAAGCGTAGTTCGTAATGGAATGGCATATCCGTGCTCCGATAGGTCCCTTGGTTGCGCCAGCGCCCGACTGAAACCACGGCGCTATGGCGCCCACGGCGATCCCCCCCCGGCAAGCCCCGAGGGCTATATACACACCAGCCCGCGGAATATCATCCGGGGCTCTGGGCCATTTTAACCAGTTCGCGGTAGGCCCGCGTGTATTCCTTCTTCGACGTATCCTCAACGAAGATGCCGGTAGCCAATTTTCCGGCCAATTCCTCCGGTTTCATTTTGGCCATCGCGGACCGGCGCACCGTCGAATCCTTTATGTGGTGAACCAATTTTACCGGATCGTTCAATTTATTTCTACGGCCAAACTGGACGTGGCAGTTGCTTAGGGCGTCGATGACGCTGGTGCCGGCGTGGGCGAGACCTTTCTTGATGTAAGTTTTCAATAACACCGGCTCTGCGACGCTGCCGCGGGCGACAAAGGTGGCCCCGGCGCCGCGGGCAAGTTCCACTACGTCAAAGGTGGGATCGATGTTGCCGCGGGGCATGGTGGAGGCTTTGCTGCCGGTGGGGGTTAAGGGTGAGTATTGCCCGCCCGTCATGCCATAAATCCAGTTATCCACCACGATCAGGGTAAGATCGACATTGCGGCGGCAGCCATGGATGAAATGGTTGCCGCCGATGGCCATCATGTCGCCGTCGCCGGAAAACACGATCACATGCATGTGCGGATGGCACATTTTGATGGCCGTCGCCGCGGGAATAGCTCTTCCGTGCAGCGTATGAAAGGTGTGGAAATCGACATATCCCGCCCCACGGGCGGCACAGCCGATGCCGGAAACCAGAACGATATCGTCTTTTTTCCAGCCCAACTCATCAATGGCGATAAGCAAGGCCTTCAGAACGGTTCCGGTGCCGCAGCCGGGACACCATGAAAGCGGCAATTTCTCGTTCCGGAGATATTTAGAATAATCGACGCTCATACCAGCACCTCGCGCCGGATCGAATCGCCTACAAATTTGCCGGCGGCGACCTGAATTTGTTGCAGAATCTGCGCGGGACGGATCGGGGTACCCGCGGCCTGGAGCACCGTGATAATTTCCGCCTGGCCCCGCGCGGCGCGCTCGACTTCATAAACCATTTGTCCCAGGTTCATTTCGGTGACGAGAATCTTGGAGAAGCGGCCGGCCAACTCGCGGACCTGCGCTTCGGGAAAGGGCCAAACGGTGATGGGGCGGAACAGGCCCGCTTTTATACCCCGCTGCCGGGCGTCATCCACCGCGACCCGGGCGGCTGTGGCGTTGCTGCCGTAGGCCACCACGGCAATCTGGGCGTCGTCAAGTCGATAATATTCGCAGCTGTCAATGGCCTTCCGATCATCCATGATTTTGGCGACCATGCGCTTCTCATCCGCGTTGACGATGGTGGGATTTTCCGTTGGAAAACCGCCTTTATCCTTGTTCAAACCGGTCATATGAAACCGGTAACGGGGAAAGTTGTCGCGGTTCGGCAAAGGTGGAATCGAACCAAATCGATCCACATCGTAGGGATAATAATCAGCGGGGGCCACACTGGGCTGCCGGCGTTCAATGATTTCCAAACTGGCCGCCGCGGGAAGTTCGACCCGCCCATGCAGATGGGAAAGTGTCGCGTCGGACAGGATAAAGACCGGGGTTCGATATTTTTCCGCCAGATTAAACGCACGGATCGTTTCGGTATAACACTCCAGTAGCGTTGCCGGAGCCACCGTGATGATCAGATGGTCGCCGTGCGTTCCCCACCGGGCCTGCATGTAATCGGCTTGGGAGACCCGAGTGGGCAAACCCGTGGAGGGACCGCCGCGCATCACATTTACAATCACCAGCGGCAGTTCCATCATGCAGGCCAAGCCGATGCCTTCCTGCTTTAGCGAAATACCTGGACCGCTGGAGGCGGTCATGGCTTTGTAACCGGCGTAACTGGCGCCGAGAGCGGCGATAACGCTGGCGATTTCATCCTCGAATTGCATGAAGACGCCGCCAAGCTCGGGCAAGCGTTTGGACAGACGTTCCGGGATTTCGCTGGACGGGGTAATCGGATAGCCGGCGTAGAACCGACAGCCAGCCACCAGAGCGGCTTCGGCCACGAGTTCGTTGCCACTGGCTATGGTAACGTCAGGCATGCGCGATCAATCCTAAATCCATCGCGGACCGTCAGGGGGCTAACGCCTCCCACCCGCCAACGCGAGCGACGCTTCCGGTTCAACTTCGACCACGTTCAGGGCAAAGTGGGGGCAAACGTATTCACACAACCGGCAGCCCTTGCAATCCTGCGGCCTGGCCACGCGACAGGTGGAACCGGTCCACAAGTGTAGATCCTCCACCAATTCCAGAACCTTGGTAGGGCACACGTCCACACATAGCCCGCAAGCGGTGCATAGCCGGGTGATGATCACGGGAGATTGAACCGCAACTGGCATAGGGTCACCATAGCCTTCGATGCTGCCGAACCATGTGGACCGCGGTC
>JAKCCC010000495.1 GCA_021838985.1 Planctomycetota bacterium | reverse complement strand
CCTTCATCCACTGCGCTGGTTCGCGCGATCAAACCCTCGGCGTGCCCTACTGTTCGCGCGTCTGCTGCATGTATTTCATCAAACAGGCCATGCTGCTCTCCGGGGCGCTCCCGCTGGCCGACATCACCCTTTACTACATCGATATCCGCGCCTTCGGCAAAGGCTACGAACAGTTTTATCAGAATGCCAGGGCGATGGGCATCAATTTTGTGCGCGGCAAGGTGCTGCGGATTGAGCCGCTGGCGGACGGTGATCTGCTGGTTCACGTGGAAGCGACCGAAGCGGCGGAAAACTGCTATCGCAAGGCGCGCCATGATCTGGTCGTACTGGCCCAGGGGATGGTGCCGCACAGCGGCGGCCCAGATTTTGCGCCGGTCCGCCGTGCCACGGACGGATTCTTCGATCTTCCCGAGGCCACAGACCCCAGCGGTACGAACATTCCCGGGGTCTTCGCCGCGGGGACCGCCGCAGGGCCGAAAGATATCGTCGATACGATCACCGACGCCGGCGCCGCCGCGATGGCGGCGGGACGTTATTTGCAGCGGCGGCGGAGAGATAATTCGGCCTCCGTGGCCGGTGAGGCCGGGACCCGGCGGCGGGTGCATCTGGAGCCGATGGTGGACGTAGTCGGCGCGAACTGAAAGGAGCGGTGACGATGGCCGCTAAACCCTTGACCACCGAACAGAAGCAGGCGCTGGCGCTGTTTCGCAAGCGCTTGGGCGGCGTGAGCAAAGAGAAGCACGAGCGGTTGAAGCATCAGGTGACCTTGCGCAAGGCCATCCGCGATTTTCTCGCCCGGCAGCCAGCCACGATTCCGGAAATTGCTTCGGCCCTCGCCCGCCCCACGGACGAAGTGCTCTGGCAGGTGATGGGGATGAAGAAGTATGGACGCGTCCGTGAAGCCGGTGACAGCGGCTGGTACGCGCGCTACGGCCTGATCGAACTGGAAACCGACGCCGCGGCGGGAGAGGTATAGTTGTTTCTTACCAAGGACATGGCCATGACGTCGTACGTCAATCACCGCTTACACGATGACATCCGATACTTCGGCGGCAAGGATGTGGATTTGTGCATGAACTGCGGCGCCTGCACCACCACCTGTCCGCTTTCCGAAAATGCCGGCGGGGGGTTTCCCCGCCGCGTGATCCGCCTGATCCAGACTGGACAAAGCGACCAGCTCGCCGCCAATACCGATCCATGGCTCTGCTATTACTGCGGCGAATGTTCCACCCATTGTCCCCGACAGGCCAACCCGGCGGAAACCATGATGGCCGCCCGGCGTTATCTGACGGCTCGCTACGATTGGACCGGTCTGGGCCGCTGGTTTTATAAATCGGCCTGGGCGGAAATGGCCGCGATCTTCGCTGTCGGCCTGCTGGTCGCTGGTTTGTTCATAGTGTGGCATGGGCCGGTGGTGCTCCATCGGGTCGCGCTTAATACGTTCGCGCCGGTGCGCGCCGTCGAAGTTGGCGACTGGATCATGGCGGGCCTGCTTAGCTTCTTCCTGCTGAGCAACGCCTTTCGTATGGTCCGCTGGAGTCTGGGCGAGGATCTGTGGCGCATCAGCGCCGCGGTCTATTTGCGCCAAATCCCCACGTTCTTTCTGCATTTATTCACGCAAAAGCGCTGGCGCCAATGCGGCTCCCCGCATGGCGGCCTGCGGTGGTTTAAGCACCTGCTGCTGGTTTCCGGCTATTTGAGCATGCTGACGCTCGTGCTCATTCTCCTGCGCTGGTTTCAGACGGATCACATCTATCCGTTTTATTATCCGCAGCGTCTGTGGGGTTATTACGCCGCCGTCGCGCTACTTTATCCGACGGTTGATTTCATGATCTCGCGCTGGCGGAAGAAGGAGCCGATCCACCGGTTCAGTGAAGCCAGTGACTGGATTTTTCTCATCATGCTTTTTTTGACCGCGTTGACCGGCCTTCTGGTTAATCTTGTCCGCATAAATGGCTGGGCGCTGGCCACCTACGTGATCTATGTGGTACACCTAGCCATCGCCGTGCCCATGCTGGTCGTGGAAGTGCCCTTTGGAAAATGGTCGCATCTTCTGTACCGGCCGCTGGCGATCTATCTGCGCGGCGTCCAAGAGGCCGCCGCAGTGGAACGTTGTGCGCCCGCCCTGGCGCCTGGCGCGACCGTGTCCGGTTCATGAAAGGAGTATGAAAATGAAAGTGGCGATCAGTTCCAGTAGCGCGGAGATGTCAGCGCCGCTGGATCCACGTTTCGGACGAGCGCCGTATTTCTTGGTGATCGATCTGGAGTCCGGCGCCGTCCACGCTATCGATAACGCCGCGCGACAAAGTGCCGGGCAAGGGGCGGGTATCCAAGCGGCCAAAGCGGTGGTGGACGCGGGCGCTCGGGCCGTCCTCACGGGCGAGGTTGGCCCGCGCGCGCTGACGGCACTCCAGGGGGCGGGCGTGACGGTATATCGGTTCGCGGGGGGTAGCGTCCGTAACGCGCTGGAACAGTTCAAAACAAACGCGTTGGCGCGGCCGCCGCGTGCGGCAGCCCCGAGCGTGTGACCTTGGAATCAGGCATTTTTTAAGGAGTAACAACCATGCCAGGTTTAGATCCAACGGGTCCTTTGGGAGAAAGTCCACGTATGGGACGGCAGATGGGCCGTTGCGGCCAAGGCGGAGGCCATACCCCTTGGCCACGCGGCGGGGGGCGCCGACGTTTGCGCCAAGGCTTGGGCCGGGGCCTCGGCCCCGGTCGTGAGCGCGGCCCGGCGGCCGGCGCTGCCGCCCGTGGCGCTACGCCGTCGCCGGATGCGACGGGACCGGACGTGGCGCAACTTCAGCAGCGGGTGCAGCAGTTGACCGAAACAGTCCAGCAACTGGCGGGACGGCTGGAAACCCTGCGGCCACCGGG
>JAKCCC010000494.1 GCA_021838985.1 Planctomycetota bacterium | reverse complement strand
TAGTATCCACGCCAAACCGGTCCAGGACGTCCGCATCCACAATCGCTAGCTGCTGAATGGGGTCATAAACGCGAATCGGTCGTTCCGCCAGCCCCAGGTGCCGGCGGAGCCGCGCATACGCCATGGCCGCAATACCCGAGGAACGATGGCCCGACAAATCCACCGGGACCCGATCCGGTTCCTGATGATTTAACGCGGCCAATACACGCTGCCGTGAGTTCATGCTTGGCTTCCCGTCGGTGCTTAACTTGCGACCGCCGCGAGTTGCGCGCGATAAAAGGCGATGGTGCGCCGCAGACCCTCGCGGCGCGGGACCCGCGGCTGCCAGCCTAACAACTGCTGCGCCAGCGTTATGTCCGGACAGCGCTGGCGGGGATCATCCGCCGGCAACGGCGTATGCACGATCGGACTGTCCGTGCCCGCAAGCTCCCGGATTTCCCGCGCCAACTGAAGCATGGTCACTTCTTCCGGATTGCCAATGTTCACCGGCAGGTGGTAGTCGGGCGATTCCATCAGGAGCAGCAGACCGCGAATTTCGTCGTCCACGTAACACAAGGCCCGGGTTTGAGTGCCGTCACCCTGCACCGTCAGCGGTTGCCGCCGCAGCGCCTGGAGAATGAACGTTACCACCGCCCGGCCGTCATCCGGCGCCAGGCGCGGGCCGTAAGTATTGAAGATACGGACAATCCGTGTATCGACACCGCGTTCGCGGTGCCAGGCCATGGCGGCGGCTTCCATAAACCGCTTGGCCTCATCGTACATGCTGCGCAGGCCGACCGGATTAACGTGGCCCCAATAGGTCTCCCGCTGCGGATGTTCCTGGGGATCGCCGTAGCATTCGCTGGTCGAAGCCAGAAAAATTCTCGCTCCGCAGCGCCGGGCCAGTTCCAGTAGTTCCATACCCGCCAGGGCGTTGACCCGCAGCGTGGTCACCTGGTGCCGCACATAGCCCACCGGACTGGCCGGACTGGCCAAATGCCAGATTCGATCGAACGCGGCTCCGGCGATGGAAGAGGGTAATCCCATCGCCAGATCTGCCTCGACCCATTGAAAGCGCGGATGGTGCAGCACATGAACGAGATTCCGACGGGACCCCGTCACCAGCGAATCCACGCCGGTCACTTCCTGCCCCAGCTCCAACAGGGCTTCGGCCAGGTGGGAACCGAGAAATCCCGCGGCCCCCGTCAGCAGCGTCCGACGACGGCAGCGCGGGTAACTGGCGGGTAAGTCCAACGGCATACGGGGTCTTCCTTCTCCGGGGCCCGACCGGGCGCGGGTGTGATAACTTTTCCGGGAGCGGGATTCTTCGGCGATCCTCCACCCTGCGTCCCCGAAACTGCTGTCACGCAGCCGGCGATGCCCTTAAGTTTAGTCGCCTGCGGCGACCCGATGCGATAACAACCCCTCGCCCGATTTTCCTAAGCCCAGGCTGTGGGTTTTGGCAGGCGCTGCGCCGCCCGCCCCCCGAAAAATAGTCACGCTCCGCGCGCGATCATTGGGCCGACCGGGCGGGTGTTGGGCCTTGGGCGGCGCGGCCATTATCAGAATGCTCACGCGTAATTGCAAATTGGCCGCGTTTCGGCGATGATAAATGTTTCACCTGCGGGCCGGACCGCGGTTTCAAGCCGGCGCCGGTGCGGGCGCGGCCAGGCGCCGCCTATCGGCCCGGATGCAAGGAGTCCAACCACCATGGCCACAGTGGAAATGCGCGGTGTCACCAAAGTTTTTCCCGGCGGCGTCAAGGCGGTGAACAATGTCTCGCTGACCATTCGCGACCGCGAATTCATGGTGCTGGTGGGACCGTCAGGCTGCGGCAAAACCACCACGCTGCGCATGGTGGCGGGATTGGAGGATATTTCCGAGGGAGTTTTGTCCATCGATGGACGGGTCGTTAATAATGTGGCGCCCAAAGACCGCGACATTGCCATGGTGTTTCAGAATTATGCCCTCTATCCACATATGAATGTCTATAAGAATATGGCATTTTCCCTGCAGCTGCGCCGGCGGGAGCTGGGCCTGACCCGCCAGCAGATTGATCAGCGGGTCCGCGAGGCCGCGGCCATCCTGGGCCTGACCGACTTTTTACAGCGCAAACCCAAGGCCCTGTCCGGCGGCCAGCGCCAGCGCGTGGCCGTGGGCCGCGCCATTGTCCGCAATCCGAAGGCCTTTCTGTTCGATGAACCCCTGTCCAACCTCGACGCCAAGCTGCGCGTTGAAACCCGGGCGGAAATCAAGAAACTGCATCTGCGCCTGAATACCACCACTCTTTATGTCACCCACGACCAGGAAGAAGCCATGACCCTCGGCGACCGGATCGTGGTGATGAAAGACGGGGTGATTCAACAGTGCGCTTCGCCGCTGGAAGTCTACGAGCGACCCGCCAACCGCTTTGTGGCGGGTTTCGTGGGCACCCCGCCGATGAATTTTTTCACCGGCACCATGGTCGATCGCCAGTATTTCAGTTTCGGTCAGCAGCGCCTGCGGTTGACGGAGCGCCTGCTTCGCCGGGTTCCCGCCCAGCCTGGAGCGCCCCTGGTCTTGGGAGTGCGCCCGGAGGCCATGTCGCTGCAGCCGGAAGGGCGTTTCGCCGGTCCGCACAATGCCCTGCATGGCGCCGCGGAGGTGATCGAGCCGCTCGGGGACCGGGTGGATATCTATTTTTCCACCGAGCAGCATCCTCACCTGATTTGTCGCACCGAGGCCGGTTACGCCCGCGAAGTTCGCCCGGCCACGCCTATCACGGTATACCTGGCCCTGGAGCAATGCCATCTCTTCGCCACGGACCCCGCGGGTGAAAATCTGTCGCTTTAATAACTTTCAGCGTTCCGTCTTCGGATGGCGGCGCGCTCAGCCGTACGCAGGACGGCAGGCCGGCGGTGCGGAGAGAGTGAAAAT
>JAKCCC010000493.1 GCA_021838985.1 Planctomycetota bacterium | reverse complement strand
TCCTGGTGGTCCGCGTGTGCCACCGTAGGGCCGATGCCCTCATCGGCCATGCGACACCGGCCAGGTCGGCTGACCCCCGCATCCTGGTTGCCGTTCTGGCCGAGCGGGCAGGTTCGAGCGTACCGAGCAGGCCCCGGAAGTGACGGAAGAAGACGTTCGAGCCGATTCGCGGTAAACGAAGACGTTATTTTTCCGTCGGGGCGGGGCCGGACGGCTCTTTGCGCCGGCCCAGGATTTGGAACCGATGTCCAACGACGTGGTAGCCGAGCCGTTTGGCGATCCGTTCGCACAGCGCGGTCAACTCCGGGCTGGTGAAGGGTAAAATCATGCCCGTTTCCACGTCCACCACGTAATTATGCCCGCGCCCGCCGCCGAGGAAGTCATAATAGGATTGTTTGCCGGCACCAAAGAAGAGCTGATTGACCAGCCCCGCGCCAACCAGGTGGCGCAGGGTGCGATAAACGGTGGCCCGGCTGACGCGGAGGTTGAGCCGCCGCAGCTCCAATAACAATTCCTCCACTTCGAACGGGCGCTGGAATTGTTCGACGGTCTGGAGAATCGCCTCGCGTTCGCCGGTGTATTTAAGGCGTCGCGCATGCAGAAATTTCCGAAAATCATCGCAGGCCGAGGACATGGCGGGAATTATACCCAAGCCGGCGGCCCGGGTTCAGTAGGTCAACAGCAGCCGGTCATGGACGACCTCGTCCTCCAGGCTTTCGCCGGAGCGCTGAAATCTCCGAAGCATGGACCGCCCACAATTGACCAATATCTCCCGCTCGAAGAGTCCTGCGGGCAGGGAAATTGGGCACTGGTGTGCCCCCGTCTTTTTTGATCCGTCGATGCTCAGGGCTACAAAAGCGCCCCGGCTCTTGCAGCGGTCAATCTCGCCGAATAAATCGCCGAGGCAAAATGATTGGGCACCATAAAGTATAGCCTGGCTATGGCTATAGGGCGGATCACAGTAGATCAGATCACCCGGACCCGCTTGCCGCATAATCGTCCCATAATCGGCGCGTTGGAAAACCGCCCCGGCGGTCCGGCGGCGCCAGGCATCCACGCGTTGCGCGAATTTTTCGGGGGGGATGGCCGCATGGATACCACAAGGTGTTGAACAATACCCGTCCGCCTTGCGGAAGCGCACCACGCCGCCATAGCAGGTGCGGCACAGGTATAAGAGATCGGCTCCGTTGGGTGCTGCGTTATAAGCGGCCCTGACTTGCTCAAAGGCCGGCTCTTTACCCATTTTGATCGCCAGGGCGTGCCTTTCAGCGTACCAGCGTTTCAACTGCTCCGGATCGTTGCGCAGGGTGGTCCAGATCTCCATCAGCGGCTTGAAGCAGTCGGAGCCTACGGCGCGCGGCGGGGCCAGCGTTCCTAACACGCCGCCGCTGCCGAGGAACGGCTCGTAGTACGTGCCAAACCGTGGAGGAAAATAGGCGACGATTTCATGGGCAAAACGCTGCTTGTTACCGACCCATTTCAGTAGTTGTTTGGTGAAAGGGGGAACTCTCGGAACCGGGATGCCGTCGAAAAGCACCTGTTGCATAGATCCACGCACCTTTTGCCGCGGTTCGTCCAGGCGGTATATGCACTTTTTGCATACACCTTAGGCCTCCATATTTTAACACTATGAGGCCAAAAGCGTTAACCGGCTTCGAACGCCGACGAATTGCCGCACTCCTGAGGGGCTTGCGCGTCCAAGCCGGTCTTGGGCAGACCGAGATGGCTAAGCTGCTGCGAAAGCCCCAATCGTTTGTCAGCCGATACGAAGCAGCTGAGCGGCGCCTGGATCTTGTGGAAATCCACGACATCTGTGACGCCCTTGGGGTGCCGTTGCGTGATTTCGTGGAAAAATTTGAGCACAGAGAATGATCCCCGATCCACGGTTTGTGGGCAAGCCGAAAATGTTTTGGGCGCACGTGCGTTCCATATCGGAACAAGTCGGCTATACGGCTCGTGGGACTGGCACCGTCAAAGTCCCATCGTTCCAGGAAATTCTTACGGCTATGGAACAGGTTGGGCTCCAAGGGGGGCATCTTGGCGTGGCCCCAGATCACCCCGCCCCCCTGGCCTCTTTGCTATTGGACTACTTCGCCTTTCGCGCTGCGGTGCTGCAGCGTTTCGTGGAACCAAGGCTCATGGAGGCTGCCGCCGCCAGGGCTCTATTTAGGCAGCTGGCCGCCGAGCTTAAGCCGCGATCGGAGGCGATCCCTTGGAACAAACAGAAGGGTTCCAAAAGGGCGCCGGCCTACCTGACGGCAATCGTGAACATGCTGATCCGCGCAAACGCCGGCACCCTGCCATGCGATCTCAATCCGCGGGCGCTCACGACCATCACGGCGGGGGGAAAGCCGCTGCGAACCTTGGCGAGATGGGTGGATGGCGCGTTTCCGGGCGTCGTTAACCCAATCGCGGTGTGGGAGATCAAGGAATATTATTACACGACAACTTTCGGCAGCCGCGTCGCCGACGGCGTCTACGAGTCGCTATTGGACGGAATGGAGCTGGAAGAACTCCGTGAGCACGAAGGCATTGACGTAAAACATTATCTGATCATCGACGCGCGTTATACGTGGTGGGAGTGTGGAAAATCGTATCTGTGCCGAATAATCGACATGTTGCACATGGGCTATGTGGATGAGGTCCTGTTTGGACGTGAGGTTGTGGAGCGTATTCCCGTCCTGGTCAGCGCGTGGATGTCGATCCACCAGGCGAAGTCGAGACCTTGAGAACCCGTCTGGCGCGGAGCGCGGCGCCGCGCGGTGTATCGGCCGCCACACGCTTGGCATGGCAGGGGCGGCGGTGCGCCTTCACTCCGCAATGGCGCTGGCCAGGGCGTAGGCGCGGGTATGGGAAATAGACACATGCCAATGCGTAATTCCCAGGTCCGCGGCGA
>JAKCCC010000492.1 GCA_021838985.1 Planctomycetota bacterium | reverse complement strand
GCCACCGCCCAGCAGAAAGAGGGTAGGCAGTTCCGGACAGGGGGTCAGGGCCTCATCGAGCGTGGCGCGCTCGGCCAACACGTCGGCCAAACCGACCGATCCGATATTGGGATAAGTTGCCTTCAGGACGGGTCGGTAAAAATTGGCGTCGATCAGCAGCACCCGCAGTTCGCTTAAAGCCAGACCATTAGCGAGATTACTCGCCACCGTGCTGGCTCCACCGGCGGAGGAAAAACTCGCCACGAGGATCGTTTGCAGGGGCCGTTCGCGGCCCGCCGCCGCCAGGCGTCCGCGGATTTGTCGGAAGCACTCGGCGGTCATGGAGGCGGGACTGGTGCGCAGGCAGATCATCGGATCTCCCTGCAGCAGCGGATCATCCCGGTGTTCCGGCAGGAACCCCAGCAACGGCAGACGCAGCAGGCTGGACACGTCGCGGGGACTTCGGACGCGGGTGTTCGTCAGCTCCAGCCCATAGGCCAGCGCGAGCGCCGCCAACAGGCCCAGTAGGGTTCCGATACCCAGAAAATGCTTCAGGTTGGGAAAGCTCATCACGCCCGCGGCGACGGCGGGAAAAGCCAGGCTGACTTGGGCCCTATCGGTGGAGGCACGCCGCAGTTCGAGCATTACCGCCCGGTCGTTGAGCATGGTGGCGATGTGCTGCTGATTCTGGATCGCCGCCTGCCGGTCCTGGTATTCCGTTAAAGCCGTATCCACGTCATGCACCAGGCGCTGCTGCTGGGTGCAGCGATGGCGGGTATCGGCCTCCAGGGCATCGGCGGCCTGCACGGCGGCCAGCGCGGTTTCCTGCATGGCCCGGCGGGCCCGCGCCTCCAGCATTTGTCGTCGTTGCGCCATTTGCCGCCGGATGCTTGCGGCGCGCAGTTCCAAGGCAATGGTAGCGCGATGATTCACGCCCAGAGTTGCCTTCGAGACCGAAATTTCCTGCCGCAGGGAAAGCAGGTTCATTCGCAGATTACTCAGCGCGGCATCATCGTCCACACTCTGCTGCATGGCCGGCGAGAGCGTCAACGTGTTGGTCGCCACCTGCTTCTGAATTTGTTGATAATTTTCGGCGGCTTCCTTGGCGTGGATCTGGGCCTGGATCAGCATGGCGTTGAGCGTGGCCAACGTTCCCGCCAGAACGGTCTGTTGCTCGATCAGGCCGGGAATATCGTGGGCAGCGCGATAGGTTTCCAGAGCGCTCTGCATGGCCGCCACGCGGGTGCGTTGCTTGTTCAAGGCCGCGGAAACCGCCGCCGCATCACGCTGCAGCCGGGCCTTCCACTGATTCTTGACATGTTGCAGGTAGGCGGTGCTCACGGCGTTGACGATCCGCGCCGTCTGCCGCGGATCGTGCCAGTACATGGTGAGGCGAAATTCATTGCTGTTGCGGATGGGCGCAGCGTGCAGGGCGTTTTGCAGGGCATCGAGGGGATCGGCCCGATGCGCCGCCAGCCAACTGCTGCCGGCGGCCGCCTGATTCGCCTGGCGGTTCGGGTGCTGGAAGGCATCGCTTTGCAGCGCCCTTTGCAAGATCAGCGGATTGGTGATGAGTGTAATCTGATCGCGCAGCAGGGTATTGATATCCGCCGTCGTCCCTCCGTTGGCGGAGCGCGGCTGCAGCGGATTAGGCGCTTGGGGCCGCACGATAAACACGGCCTGGGCCTTGTACAGCGGGTCATAACGGTGGTAGATAACGTACAGAGCGGTCCCCATCACAGAGCCGACCACAGTGCCAGCCAGAATCAGCCACTTGTGCCGCTTCAATATAAACCACAACGGCGGAGCCTTAGAAACAGGGGAGTCTTCCGCGGGCAGAGGCGTCATGGCAAGCGCATTGGTTTGGCTCATAGGTTCCCCTCGCGGTCATCAGCCTGGCCCGGACAAATGCTTGAGCAAAGTTTGCTCCCGTGACAAGATCGGAACAGCGGCCTGGCGGGCTATTATGATACCACGTTGCAAAATGTTTCGCGCTGCGTCTAGATTACCCTGTGCGGCCAGAACCTTGGCCAAGTGATAATACGCCACCGGCGGGGGAGAATAACGCAGGCTGCGCCGTAACGCCGCCGTTGCGCCGAGGCGCTCACCGTTTAGAAATCGCACCCAGCCGAGGGTATCCAAAATATTGGAATTATGGCAATAGGCGCCGCTGGCGATGTCCTGCGCTGCGTCCGCATTCGCCCGTTGGGCGAATGGTTCAGCCCGGCGAGGCTGTTTGAGCTTCACCGCCAGCAGATAGGCGTAGTTGTTGAGAATGCCGGGGTCATCCGGGACCAGCTTGAGCAGGGCTTGATCGTACCGTTCCGCTGCGGCATAGCGGCCCGTCTGGTAAGCGCCCAAGGCCGCCAGACGCAAGGCGGTAATCCGCAGCCTTCGGTCCACGTGGCCGCTCAATGGTCGGGTCGCCAGGGCCTGTCTCGCGTGCGCCAGAACTTCAGGCCAGCGCTTTCCCGCCGCCGCCACCATGCCCTGGGCGGTGTCGATCAGGGCTTCGTTTCCAGCGCGGTGCAAGCCTATTTTTTTTAGAACGGCCGTCACCATCGGGCGGCTGCGCGCATACGGCCGGGTTTCCAGGAATTGCCCGGTTAGATTCAGGAACAGGGGCGGGGCCGGCAGGGCCAGCATCAAAGCCTGCTGGAAATCAGCCGAGCAGGCCGACCATTTTTTCAGGCCGGCATCCGCACGGCCGCACGCTGCGTATAAGGCCGGCGCCCCTGGCGCCGCCAGAATTGCCTGCCGGGCGGTCGTACGGGCCTGAGCATATTGTTTCCGCTGCAGCAGTGCGGCCAGATACGCCAGGGCAATTCCGGCTTGTCCCGGGGCCAGTTGATAGGCCTGGCGCTCCGCCGCCAGCGCCTGTCCGGGGCGCTGGCGCAACCAGTCATAACGCCCCTGCC
>JAKCCC010000491.1 GCA_021838985.1 Planctomycetota bacterium | reverse complement strand
CAGAAGCTGCCAACCGCGCAAGCGCAGATAAACGCCCCGTTCGCCGTGCCGCACCGAGCGCAACGCGGCCCCGCGGGCGGTGATCCGCGCTGGCCACCGCGCTCCATAAGCCAGTTCAAGCCATAGCGGATCGGATCGGGCGACGCTATCGTTCGGCTTAGCGCGAAGCGCCGCCGTCAGGCGCCGTTGCAGACGGGACAGAATTTTCGCAGCGGCTTGGGCGCCGGCTAATCCCGGCACGTCGGAGCGGTAGGCGGCCAGCGCCACCATCAACAGCCGGGTCGGTGGATGTGGGCGCGCCAGCAAGGGCGCTAAATACGCTGCTGGCGCTGCGGGCGGACCGGCAATGGCCCGCCAAGTTGCTATCGCCTCCGTCCACTGCGGATCCGCCGCGCCGAGGTACCGCAACTGCCCCAGCGCCGCGCTGCCCCAGTGGGCGGCCTGGGCATAATCGCCGGCCGAGCTTAGGCAACGGGCCACCGCGGCGAGGACCTCCGGCTGATAGGGATCCGCGTGCAGTTGCTCAATCCGGCAGTAGAGACGTTGCCGCGCCGGCGCGTGCCAACGCCGCAAAAGCGCCGACAACCGCCGCCACGCCGCCAGATTGGCCGAATCAAGCCGAACCGCCTTCAGAAACGCCTGCCCCGCCCGCCGAACCCGGGCTTGTGCTTCCAACAACCGGCCGAGACGCAGAGCTAGCGCGCTGCGCACCGAGGCATCCAAATGCTGGTTCACCAGCGCGGCGCGATACACGCGCTGCCGCGCGGCAAGGCTTTGATAAGGCGCCGCGAGCGTGTCCAGATAACGCACCTGGGCCACCGTATTATGCGGCTCCAGCCGCACCAGCGCCAGCCAGGCCCCCCGCGCCAGGACGGGGCGCTTCAGTGCGTCCGCGGCTTCAGCCAACAGTCGCAAAACGGTGGAGGAATCCGGATCAAGGCGCCGCGCCTCCTGAAGCAGCACCAGCGCCTGCCGCGCCGCCAACGCCGGGGGAAAGTGCGGATCGCGGCCCGCGGCGCGGGCATCGTTTATCAGCTGCCATACCAACAAGCGGCGAGCCGTGGGACCAGGCTCGGCGCGGGCCACCGGCACGACCGGTGTCGAAAATATAGCGGCACTCAGCAGCGCGCTGAGCACGAAGTTACGTGGAAAACGGTGCGACGTAACCGACCATCGCCCCTGGCATAAGCGCTGGTTGGGGCGGTCCGCGTGGCAGCCAGCCCCGCGTTTCTGTTTGGGGCTATGAATCTGGTCAGGCTCCGTAGGCGCCGTCGACAAACTCAGCGCACGGCCCGACGTCCGTACGATCAGCATGGTGCTCCCAGCCGCTGTGACGCCAACTCAACCCGTGGCAATTTTCCCACTGCTCGCGCGGCCCGCACCAGGGTCGCCTGTACCTCAGCCGTCAGGGTTTCAAGATCGCCGCCCTCGAAACAGGTTAGCGCTTTAAGGCTCTCCAAAGGCTGAAAAGTGGGATGGAACATGGTCCTGGCGGCGGCCAGGCCCAGTTCCAGACTTACCCCGGCTTGCAGCATCGCCGCGATATCAACGTAGTCTTTAGCCTCAGCCCGTTGCAGGATCACCTTCACTTTAAACGCCATAAGGTCCGGCAGCGCGGCCACCTGCATCCCCCCATCATCCGTGTATTCCGGGGCGCCCACGCGGCCGCAAAAGATAGCGCCGAAAAAAGAGATCTGCACCGGTCTTTCGGACGGCCCGGCGCCGGGAACCAGCAGCGACCAGGTGTTCGCTGTTTCCTGCAGCGTGGCGGCCCGCGGAACGAACGCGAACGCGCTCTGCAGCGCCGTCCGGTCGAGCCTACGCTCGGTGAAGAAGTCAAAGTCAATCGATGGGCGGTGTCCCAGACGGAGCCCGATGGCGGTGCCGCCATAGAGTACAAATCCCAGTTTGGGAGCGGCCAACAGGTCCGCCCACAATCGCCGCTGGGGCGGTGGAAGGATGTCCCAGCGGGTCGGGAACCGCGGAGTCATCGGATTCTCCGCTCGGGCCTGGGGGGAACCCGCCCCACCTGAGCCAATCCCAACCGATAATGCCAGTAATGCCAGCTGCGCCGATTGAACCAGCCCGCCTCCGCGGTGGTCAGCACTTCACGCAAGCCTTCGTCTCCCAGCGTCGCCGCCAGTTCCTGGACATCCTGGAAATCACCCCGATTCATCACCTGGGCTATAACCCGTGACGGGAACCGGACCGCTTCCTCGGGCGCTTTCCACCAGATGTATTTGGCGGCAAGATCATGCAGGAGTTTCGGAGGGATCGTGCCCATGACCACCTCGGACCGAATCCACGGACCATGATGGCGACAGCGGCGGGCGCGACGCCCGCCGCCCAAACCGTGCTTACCCATAAACCATTATACAGGCGCCTGCGTTACGGCGTGGCGATCACGCCCAGGCGGACGGCGCGCCGGGCGCCGGTGACGCTGGGCAGATTGCCGGGCGCGCCATCCAACGTCGCCGCCGCCAGAAGCGCGAAGCTGAGCGCCTCTTTGGCCTGGTTCGGAATTCCGAGCGTGTCGATCCGTGTGCACCGGCGGCAGCCCAGGCTTCGCAACCGCCGCACCAGCCGCCGCATCAGATCGGAATTATTCGCACCACCGCCACAAAAAATCACTTCTTCCGGCAGGGTCGGAAGGAATTGCTGGTAAGCGTCGGCGATACTCCAGGCGGTCAGTTCGGCCGCGGTGGCCAGGAGGTCCGACGGGGAATATCCGCCCGCATCCGTCGCCAGTACGCTGATCTGCGCTTCGCCGAACTCTTCGAGCCCGGTGCTTTTGGGTGGTCGGCGCCGAAAAAAGGGATGCTGGCGCCAACCCGCCAGCAGCCGCTCCTGCACCCGCCCCCGCCGGGCCATGGCGCCATCGCGGTCAAACGATTTTCGCCCCCGAC
>JAKCCC010000490.1 GCA_021838985.1 Planctomycetota bacterium | reverse complement strand
GGACGGAGACCCGACGGCGGGAGGATCAGGAATGGAGGCGGGTGTGGTTAACCGGGCGGCCTGTGCGCCCGTTGGCGTGGTTAGCCGGGCGGCCTGTACGCCCGTTGCGATCCGCGGCGGCTCGAAGGCAAACGGACGCGACAGCATCGCGACGTGGGGACAGTGGAACGGACACGGATCTCCGGAGACGCAGCGACACGGGGAGACCGTAGCCGGTCGGGGAGTCGCCCCGATGGAGACCGAGGCCCGCCCCGCCGCTGCGAATACAACCCAGAGCCTGGACAGCGCCTGGCATCGCATTCTGCCCGTGACCTGGCAGGATGGCGATTCGCTCGGCCCGGCGCCGGGCGCCGCGGGAAATTTCACCACAAAGGACACGAAGAACACGAAAGCGACCGTGAGATGAGGAATCGCAAGCACCGCGCTTTAGCGCGGTGAACCGATGGAGATAGGGTTTAGGTTGTAGGGATTGGGTTTGGCGGTGCGGAAAACGCGAAATTGCCAGCACCACGTCGCAGAGTCGCTCCGGCGATCTTTAGCGCGGTGAACCGATGCAGACAGGTTTTGAGTTACAGGGGTCAGGGGCAGGGAACCGTAAAGGAAAAAGTAAAAGGAACAAGAAACGAAAATTGAAAACTTCATTCGCCTCGGCGAAAACAGGTTTGGTTTAACTCGGGCCGCGCGGCTCGGGCCTGGATTCCCCGGGTCGAAGACTCGCCTCTGGAGAGGCGGACTAAAAAAGGAGGTGCCTTATGGCACGGCAGGATTTACTTCCAGGTGACGGCGTTTCCGTGGTGCACTCGCACGAGTTCCGGCGCTTGGGCAGCGGCCGGAGGTCGGTAGTGGTCCATACGTACAAGGAGTTGGTCAAGTTCGAAACTGGATACCGATGGCAGCGTCCCGCCAGCGGTCAGGACGCACGGGAAACCGGCTTTACGTTGATCGAGCTGCTGGTAGTGATATCGATAATAGCTATTCTTATATCTATATTACTACCTGCGTTGGCCAAAGCCCGGGAACTGGCCAACCGGGCCGTCTGTATGGCCAACATCCGCGGGATCATCCAATCCATGGTGACCTACGCACAGAGTAATGGCGGCTGGTTCCCGGTGCTTTACGCGGCCCAGAACAGCGATTACATAAACATGTCGTTCCCCGAAGACAACTGGACCCAAGGCATGACCGCACCCGAGGTCGTTCAGACCTGGTACAAATACGGCTTTGCCAGTAACTTTGGCTTCACTGCCGCGAATCCCCTGTTCAGCGGATGGGACTTGGTGCTGCAAGGCTACACCACGCCAGCGAGTTTCATCTGTCCGTCCGATGCAATCGCAGCCGGCCCTTCGCCGGAGTATGCCACCTCCGGCGGAGTGGTGTCGTATTTCAGCAATTTTGAACCTCCGGATTCCACGGTCGCGGCGGGGACGCAGCAGAATAATCCCGGCCAAGGCGATAGTTATTCGATGGCTTGGCCCTGGACCTGGATAACCAACGTGGGCTTGAACGCGCCGGGACAATGGTGGAACACGAACAACGCCACGACGCAGGTCCCCTTGGTCAGTGATATGGCGCCGTGCGACAGCGGCGGGGGAGCACCTGATTCCATTGGTGATACCGGGTCTTCCGTAGGCGTCTTCCAGCGTATCACGACCACCCTGCCTACGGCCAACACCTATGGGCCGTACATCTACAATTCCGGTAACCATGCCGGCGACGGCCAGAATGTGGGTTTCGGCGACGACCACGTGACGTGGGAAACGTCGCCGTATGTCGGCCAGAACGGCGATAATATTTTTACCGAGACCACGGCGACCGGCGTGGTCAATGGAACCACGGACACCAATCAGGTAGGTAACACGGCAAGCGGCCTGGCGCCGGATGCCTATATCCTTACGTACTCAGCGCCATTTGACATCGAAATGGTGCCTGTGCGTACGGTAAATCCCAATTCGGCCGCCAGCAGCCAGGCTTGGTGAGGAAAAGCTTCATGGGCCGCGGGTCGGGCCATTCGCCCGGTGAGATGGCGCAGGGCCTACCGATAAGCATGGAAATAGACGCGGGCCTAGGTGCGGCCCGAGATCGATTATGAGCTTGCTTACGGCGAAGGATGTCCCGTCATGTGCAGGCACAATTACAACAAATGGATGGTGATGGCGCTATCTTGGGCGGTTGGACTGGCCGTAGCGGGTCTTCCGGTGGCTCGCGCGGGGATAATTTATCAGGATAATTTCAATCACAATGGCGATCTGAATGGCTCGGCCCCGGCACCGATTAATTCGGAGGGCTCCACGTGGACGTCCGTGGCCGGCGAGTTTACCACCAGCACCACGAATGGAGGCGAGGCAATCGTTTCCAGTGCGCCCGGTGCGAATATCAGCAACAACGGCAGCGCTTATCTGCCCATCAGCCTGACCGGCAATACCACCTATACGCTAACAGCAACTTTGGCCCCGGACACTTCCGGTAACTGGTTGGCCCTGGGATTTGGCGGTACGAGCACCGGCAACGCTAACAGCGGTTCCACCATGGCGTGGCTCTTGTATGATTATAATGGATTGAATCAGAGCGGATCGATTCAGACCTTTTACGGGGGTGGAACCGACAATGGACATGGTTATACTCCGCCGTCGGGTGATCAACCGGACACATTTACCGTCAGCGTGAACGCCGCGACGGGACAGGTTGATTTTACCGACAGCCTTGGCGTCATCACCGGACAATCATTCCCGTCGGCGCTTAGCTCCACTCAGATAAGCTCTATCTCCTCAGTGTTGATCGGCCAGAATACCGGCGGCGGAACCTTCCAGAATTTCGAGCTGAGCACATCGACGGTGCCAGAACCCGGGACCGGGGCCATGCTGCTGGCTGGCTTGGCTGCGGTTCTGTTTCTGTCGAAAGTGCCCAGATCGGAA
>JAKCCC010000489.1 GCA_021838985.1 Planctomycetota bacterium | reverse complement strand
AGTTGGCGGATAAACCGTTGCTGGTGGCCGAGCCTGGCGGGGAAATAATGTGGTGTCCGCGGTACCGGAAGATGCATCCGACGGCGTTGCCCGCGGCGGTGGAGAAAGCGGGGCTGCTGGAACAATTCGCCAGGAGTCATCAGTTCCGGTAGCCGGAACATTTAAGGGGAGACTCCATCTCCTCAAATTTCGAGGTGTTACTAATAAAGGCGATGGATCGGTTTGCCAAGGGGTGGTCGCGCCAGTAGGCCACTCCGGGGTGGCGTAGGGTGCGGCCGTATTTCTTGGCAGCCGCCCGCTTGAGCCAAGGTGGCCAAGGCGACCGGTTGTGCAGATCCCAGCGCGCCGGGTCCATCCGGCGGCCCGGCCAGCGGCGAGACGCCGCTTCCACAGTGGTTGCCAAACGGTCTGGCCGCTCTTCGAAAGATGTTCACACCCGTCTGGAATTGGGTACTCGTACAGACGCCGTGTATAGTATCATCGGCTTGGAGGAATTGATATGTCGATACCTGTCAGCACAACTTTTACCATTGAGGGTTATCGCATCAAGGAATATCGCGGCGTGGTGCGTGGCATCATTGTGCGTGCTCCCACCATCGCCCAGGGCATTATCGGCGGGCTTAAAACGTTGATCGGAGGAAAAATTGGCGCTTACACGCGAATGTGTGAAACCACGCGGCAACAGGCTTTTGATTTGCTGATAGAACACGCCCAGGCGGCCGGCGCCAACGCCGTCGTGGGCGTGCGCTACGATACCGCCTTAATTGGCTCCCGCAGCGCCTCCACCGAGGTGCTTTGCTACGGCACCGCCGTGGTGATTGAACGGATTTGAACGCCACTGCGTCCACCTTGCCTATACAGCCCCTCACTTGTGTGTGGGGGGGGTAATTCGCGTGTATTCGCGTTCATTCGCAGTTTTATAGCCCCCAGTTGCCGGGGGGGCCTCCGCGGACCCCCACCGCGCCATTTTCAGACCAAGCTTTTCGTTAAACGAGGCGGAATCCGCCGCCCACGGCATCTGGCCTTCCCGAGCCGCTCTGAAATCCATCAGGCGCGCCCGGCAGGATCACCCGTGGCGGCTGGTTCAACGTGCACGGTAAGGTCTACGCCAGGGTCGTGGTCTCGGACGGCATGCTCGACACGGGTGGCGATGCGGTGGCCGGCCTGCATGCTGATCCAGGGATCGACCGCAATAGTGGCGTCAAGGAAACGTTGCGGGCCACTCTGGCGAACCCGGATCCGCAGCACGCCCCGTACGCCGGGAACCACCTGTATCCGGTCCATCAAAGCGGCGTCCGAACCGACCGGGGCGCGATCCATCAGAACATCGACCGCCTTCCGCGCCAGCGAGAAGGCCACGCCGATCATCACCGCGACGACTATGAGCGCCCCGATTCGATCCAGCATGGACCAGGCCGCACCGCCCAGCCGCACCGCCAGAAGGCTCACCAGAACCACGCCGGAAATAAGCATATCGGTGCTGAAGTGCAGGGCGTCCGCATGGAGGGCTGGGCTGGCATAGCGTTTGGCTGCCCCCGCCATCCGACGGCTGCGCCATAAATCGATGGCGATCGCGGCTGCCACCACCGCCAAAGCCCACAGGCTTACCCGGGGCGGCGGCGCCGAATGCAGCAGTGAATCGACCGCGTCCCAGCCGATGGCGCACGCGGCCAGGAACATCAAAATGGACTCGCCAAACATGGAGAGGCTCTCCACCTTGCCGTGGCCGTAATTATGTTCCGCATCGGCCGGTCGATCGCTGATGCGCAGGGCCAGCCACGTGATCAGCGAAGCCGTCACATCCAGGGCCGAGTGGATGCCATCGGATAACAGGGCCAGGCTGCCGGTGAGAATTCCAAACACCAGTTTCAGTAACATCAGGATGAAACTGGCGCCGACGGACGTCTGAGCAAGTTTCTGCTTTTCACCCATGGAGTGATTCTAACCGCCGACACCGCGGCTGGCATAGGGCCGCGCACCGGCCGCAGCCACGAACGTCGCCGCGGTTACCAAATTATGGCGCGAAGGGCAGGGGAAAGTTTTCAGCTGGCGGTCGGTTTTCAGAATCAACGGGCGTGCCGGTAAGCCCCGCCGTGTACAATCCAAGCAACTTGCCGGGCCGGTAAAAGGGCATCAGAATAGGAGCGGATAAGCGACTTGCCGCCCAGCATGGACGCAGGATCTCTGGATCCCGGTGATGGTGGGACGCGGCCATCCGCAGATCGGGTGTGGCCAGAATGGGTGGGCGTAGGCGGCGCGATCCTATCCCGACCGCCCGTCGGGATGGCGTTACCGCGGCGTCAAGCGTTGCCGTGATCGAGGGGGACGGCCTCCCGATAGCTATCGGAAGAGTGGGTCCACCGGGGCGGATCTACGACCTGCTACCAGGCCCACCAATTCCGGTTACACCGGGCCGAGCAGTTGCGCCACGGAGCCGATTGCATGCGACCACGAAATCAATATAATCGCATTCGTTTGTTACCTTTATGGGGAACCTAATCGCGGGAGTCTGACGCATGAAGATCATCATTCACAGCAACTATGACGAAATCAGCCGCGCCGCCGCCGCGGAGGTCGCCGACGCCCTCAACGCCAAGCCCAACGCCGTGCTGGGTCTGGCCACCGGCTCCACGCCGCTGGGACTGTACCAGGAACTCATACGCATGCACAAAGAGGAAGGCCTGGATTTCTCCCGGGTGACGACCTTCAACCTCGATGAATACGTGGGCCTGTCGGCGAATCATCCGCAGAGCTATCACTATTTTATGCACGAGAACTTTTTCAAACATGTCAATATTCCCCCGCAGAACATCTACATCCCCTCCGGAACGACCAGCAACTATAAGGCGTTCTGCGCGTGGTACGAAGCCCGTATCGAAGAACGCGGCGGCATCGACGTTCAGATCCTCGGT
>JAKCCC010000488.1 GCA_021838985.1 Planctomycetota bacterium | reverse complement strand
GAAACCTATTTCGGTTCCGATGATCATCGGGATGGGCCGATATATTGGATTGCGGCGCCGCCGCGTCGGGTAGTCTGTGCGGTCTGTGGATGCGATTGGGCATGGGGCAGCGTTATCTAATCACCGGGGGAGCGGGATTTATCGGCAGTCATTTGGCTGAGCGGCTTTTGGCACGCGGCGACGGCGTCTATGCGCTCGATGACGAATCAACGGGATCTCGGAACAACATCGCGGCCCTGCTGGAAAAACCGGATTTCCGGTTTGTGCCGGGATCGATTATGGACGAGGACAAACTGGGCCAGTTGGTTGGAACCTGCCATTTCGTGGTGCATCTGGCGGCGGCGGTGGGGGTTAAATACATTCTGGAAAATCCCCTGGCCAGCATCATGACCAACGTGGCCGGGACCGAACGTGTATTGCGTTACTGCGCCCGTTACGAAAAGCCGGTGTTTCTGGCCAGCAGCAGCGAGGTGTACGGCCTGCAAACGCGGGCGCCATTAAAGGAGGATGACTTCTGTGTGATCGGGGCGACCTCGGTAAGCCGCTGGTCGTATGCCTGCTCCAAAGCGCTCGATGAATTTATGGCCCTGGCCTACCACCACAAAAAGGCGTTCCCGGCGGTGATTGGCCGGCTTTTTAACACCGTCGGCCCGCGCCAATCCGCCGCTTACGGCATGGTGCTGCCGCGGTTGGCGGATCAGGCCATCAGCGGCCAGCCGATGACCGTCTACGGCGATGGCAGCCAAACCCGCACGTTTACCCATGTCACCGATGCGGTGGAGGCGATTATTCGCCTGCTCGACCATCCGGCCACGTGGGGCCAGGTTTATAACGTCGGCGGCACGGAAGAGATTTCCATTCGCGCCTTGGCGGAACGGATTCGCACCCAGGCGGCCAGCCAATCGGAAATACGTTTCATCGCCTACGACCAGGTTTATAATCATAATTTTCAGGATATGCCCCGCCGGGTTCCCGATATCCGCAAATTGCGGCAAGCGACCGGATTCCAGCCGCGAATTGGATTGGATGCGATCATCGCGGATGTGCTGGCGGATCGCCGGCGGCAGCGCCGCGGATAGCGCCGCAACGCCGGCAACATAAAATCCACAGGGCGGCTTGGTCGCCGCGGCGGGAGGGCTTACCTGCCTGACATCGTATGGGGGTGATCCGCTGGCAGGTGAAGGCGGGCGGTTATCCGCCCCCACCACCGCGACAGGGAAAGCATCCTCAGGCCCCTTGGCCACATATTTTCGCTGCTTTCGGGAATGCATGTCGGTAGGCCTCTAGCGTAATCTCATCCTGGCGTTCATAACGTAAAATAGGGAATAAGCGCCTCGCCCGTTACAATAGAGATATTGGAGACAGCCTATGCCTGTTACTTTTGAACTGGCCAACAATATCGAACGAAGTCTGCGAAGACGAATTGGCGATCTGGACCAAGCGGCAAAGGAAGCGGCGTTGGTGGAATTGTATCGTCAGGACCGGCTCACGCACCACGAACTTGCCGACGCGCTGGGCCTGTCCCGCCTTGAGACGGACGAGCTGCTCAAGAAGCACAACGTCACCGAAGACCTGATGACAGTGGAGGAGTTCCATCGCCAAGCCGACGCGTTATGTCGGGAGTTGGGGCGGTGACCATAGTCTGTGACACCTCACCGCTCAACTATCTTGTGTTGGTACATTCGATTGAAGTGCTGCCTACCCTTTTCAGTGAACTTTACACCACTTCGGAAGTTATAGGGGAACTGCGACACGCACGGGCGCCCGAGTTAGTCCGGCGGTGGGCCCAGCGCCTGCCCGCTTGGCTTCATGTGGCCCCGGCCGATGGAACGGCCACGGCACCGGCGAGGTTGGGCGCCGGTGAGACGAGCGCCGTCTTTCTGGCCAAAGCCCTCCGAGCCAGGTGGGTGTTGATGGACGATCGCGATGGTGCCCGTTTCGCCGTGGAACAGGGCCTCCGTGTCATCGGTACTCTTGCCGTTTTGGAACAGGCGGCGTGCCAAGATCTGCTCGACTTGCCGAGTGTTCTGCACCGTCTGCAGGCAACGACGTTCCGAATTTCGTTACCCTTGATCCGTGCGGCCTTGGAACGGGGCGCGGCGCGAAAGGCGGGAAGAAGCTCCTTCCCCGGTGACACCTGAAAATGGTATGCTTACCACTCGCCGCGTATTTATTTGCTGCTCGCTCCGGACAACTTTAGGAAATACGCCTTGACTGGATCGGCGTAGCCTTTCGGCAGCGTGTCCACCACGTCGGTGAGTTTGCGGCATTTCTCGACGTTGTCTAGGGCGGCCTGCGATCCGGCGGCGCTGCGCGACTAAACTAAGCTGCAACCAGGCCAGCCGCCGCGGCGAAAAACCATTCGATTTAACCGCCCCTGATCCCCAAACAAGCCTCGCGCGGCGCAGCTGCGGGCTCGCGGTAGAAAGTCGGCAAGAATTGCTAAAAAATAGCAAGAATAGCTATTGGTCTTGCAGCCGTGGGGAATATATTAGGCCGTGTATGAAACCGGTAACGCAACTAGTATTGACACTGTTGACAACCATCGCCAAGGCGGCTACAATAAATCTGCCTGAGGCGGATGCTGCAGTAAAGTCCTTATTATTGCTTAATAAATGGGATTTGTTGGCTTGACCTGCGGGGACGGATCGGCTAAAGATGTGGCTATGAATGGAATCGGTTCAAATACCAGTGCAGCGACTATACCCATGGCGCTGGAAAAAAGGCCGACGGTTTATGAGCCGTTGGTCCAGAAGTTGCGCCAGGCGGTAACCCAACGTGATTTTCATCCCGGCGAGTTGATCGCCTCTGAGTACGAGCTGGCGCGGAGGGAGGGAATCAGCCGCCGGTCGGTTCGGCGGGCGGTGGAAATCCTGATCCGCGAGGGCCGATTAGAGCGCCGTCCCGGCAAAGGCGTTTTCGTCCG
>JAKCCC010000487.1 GCA_021838985.1 Planctomycetota bacterium | reverse complement strand
GGGCAGGTGCTGGCCCGAGCCGGCGTCACCTTCGCCGTTATTCCGGGCGTCACGGCGGGAATTGCCGCGGCCGCCTATGCGGGTATTCCCGTAACCCACCGTGCCTTTACCGATACGGTTACGTTTGTCACCGGGCATCTGGCCGCATCACACGATGACTCGGACACCGGGACCACCGGCGCCGCCCCGCAGATCTTTCCAGCCGGTGACGTCCAGGCCGCGGCACGGCCTCTGCGCTACAAGGCGCTGGCTGCACTCGGCGGGACGCTCGTATTTTACATGGGCGTAAAGTCTTTACCGGAGATAACGGCGAAATTACAGGCCGCGGGACTGGACCCGGATACGCCCGCGGCGGTCATCGCGCAGGGCACTTGGCCGCAACAGAAAACGCTGATCAGCACGCTGGCGAAGGTGGCGGCGGCGGCCCAAAAGGCCGGGCTCCAAGCCCCGGCGATCACCGTGATCGGGACAGTAGTCCAGTTGCGTGAGCGGCTGAACTGGTTTGAAAACCGACCGTTGTTCGGACAGACGGTGCTGGTGACACGCACGCGCCCGCAGGCCAGCGAACTGGCGGCCCAGTTAACCGCCTTGGGCGCCCGGGTGATTGAGGCGCCGACGATCGCCCTGGCCGCCGCCGCGGATTATGCCGCGGTGGATCAGGCTCTGGCCCGGCTGCACCGCTACCATTGCGTGGTGTTTACGAGCGCCGCGGGCGTGGAGGCGACTTGGCAGCGCCTGGCCCGGCTGCACCTGGACGCCCGGGCGTTTCCCCGGCGGGTCGCGGCCATCGGTCCGGCGACTGCCGCGGCTCTGAAGGTCATCGGCATTCGCGCCGATCTGATCCCGGAGGAGTTCATCAGCGCCCAACTTTCGGCCCAATTGCTCCAACGGCTCGCCGACAAAGGCGATTTCCGTGGCCGCCACTTTCTTTTGCTGCGCTCCGCGTTGGCCGATCCCCTGCTGGCCCAGCAGCTGATGCGCGCCGGCGCCGTCGTGGAAGACCTGCCCATCTACCAGACCATCACCCCCGATTCCCTGCCGCCGGAAGCCATCCACGCTCTGCGCAACGGAGAAGTGACCTGCCTGACTTTCACCAGCGCTTCCACTGCGAAAAATCTCCATGCCCTTTTACCGGAGGAGCTGCGGGCCGCGGTGACGCGCTGCCGGCGCATATCGATCGGCCCGGTCACGTCGGCGGCGCTGCGGGACCTGGGCTGGCCGGCGACCGCAGAGGCTTCGCCCCATAGCATCGCCGGTATGATCGAAGCGTTAATCGCGTGCGCTAGCGATTTCCGGAACACTTGAATTTCTATCCCGCTTTCGTGCTATAATCGCGGCAGGACTGTCCGTGACCAGATAGCCGCACCGGCGGCATCCGCAGGGACGGTTACAGGGCCCGCAGGGATGACGAGGCCGCATGTATAAGATCATGGTCTGCCTGGTAAGTTTCCTTTTAATCGCGGCGCTGCTGTTGAAACTGCGCAGCGAGCGGATGAATTGGACCCACCAATCAGCGCATCTGTTCCAGCAGATCAACCGGCGCCAACAGATTCTCTGGGATTTGCAAACCCGCATTGCCGCGGCGACGAATCCTTTGCGGCTGGCGAAGAAATTGAAAACGCTGGCGGCTGCTTCCAGCGGCGCCGCTGGCGCCTCAACCCCAGGCGCCAGCCGCGCAGCGCCCGGCAGATAGGAAGGCCAGATGCCTGCCCCATCCCAGCCATCCTCCACCTCCGCCGCTTCCCGCGCCGGGATTGGTCCCGGCGTGGCCGGACCCGACCTGCGCCGCGTCCAACGCTGGGGCACGCTGGTGCTGCTGGGCTGCATACTGCTCCTCGGGGGATTGCTCGGTCGCGTGGCCTGGCTGCAATGGCATGTCACGCCGGCGGATACCAGGGCTTTAACGGCGCAGCATACCTTCCGGACGCTGGTCATGGCGCGGCGCGGGTCGATTTACACCGCTGATTCAACCCTCATTGCCAGCTCGGTTCGGATTTATAATTTTTTCGCCGATCCCGGGCTCATTTTTGATCCGCAGGGGCGGCTCAACGCCTTAAGCGGCGCCGCGCTCGTGGCCGGGCGCCAGCTGATGGCCCGGGTTGTCGGCAAACTCCTCGGCAGCGCGCCAGCAACCCTGTTAAACACGTGGCGCCAGAAACTCTACTACGCCAACGGCGCGCTGCGCCGCTTTTTGTGGCTGAAGCGCGATGTCGATCACGCCTTTTATAGGCGGTTCGAAAAGGCCCGGGAGCGATTGATGGCGAAATCCCGCCAGGCCATGCGCGCCCATCACTGGAACCGGGCCAATGAATATTTCCACGCTCTCGACGGCGTCGGATTCCAGGAATCCACGCGCCGCGTGTACCCGCTGGGCGACTTCGCCGGTCAAGTGCTCGGTTTTGTTAATTCGCAGGGTGGGCTGGAAGGCCTGGAGCAACAGCTCAACGCCCTGCTTGCCGGGCGCCCCGGCCATGTGCTGTACACCAAAGATGCGGCGGATCAGGTCTTATGGGCCAACCGCCATGGTAATCGCGCGCCGCAAAACGGTATGAATATCTGGCTTACGATCAATAGCGTCATCCAGGGCTTGGCCCAGCACCAGTTGGATAAGGCGTGCCGCAAGTTTCAAGCCCACAGCGGCGTCGCCGTGGTGATGAATCCCCAGTCCGGCGACATCGTCGCCATGGCCGATTATCCGCCGCTGAATCCCAACACCTATCAAGCCACGCCGGCGCCGTTCTGGCGTAACCGGGCTGTGACCGATCCCTACGAACCAGGATCCGCCTTTAAACCCTTTAACTTGGCTTGGGCGCTGAAAGATCACGTGGTGACGTTGCAGACTATTTTTAATTGTCACCACGGCACTTATCACGATCCCACCGGGCGACTTATTCAGGATGTCGGCGGATGGGGTGATCTTTCAGATCGG
>JAKCCC010000486.1 GCA_021838985.1 Planctomycetota bacterium | reverse complement strand
AGGCGTTGTCCTCCTATCTCAATCGTTTGCACATTCGCAGGCATGACTTAATCCTTGTAAAATCCGTTGCGGCGACCCACCTTGATGTTGTTCAACAAGATCTCAACGAAGCGTATTCTGTAATCGCTCGCATCTGGAAGCAGCAAAGCGTACCTCGCGAACCCACCCTAATCAAGGGTTTTGTCGCGTCGATCTTGACACTTTTGCGGAATAACCGGCCAGCGGCAAGACTCCCTCAGGTTGCAGACCCTGGTGGGACGCGTGGCTCAGACCCCCGCCACAGGTATCATCATGCGCCTCAGACCCGAATTAGCTTTTGGGTGTGGGTTTTTGTGCCTTGTACAACTCCGCACCAGCGGGATTCCCGCGATGTTATTGGGTGTTCGGGGTAGGGGCGGTGACGGGCTGGTTATGCAGTTTCACGCGGCGCAGCGCTGGAAAGGGGACGGCGATTTTTACGAGCCAAAAGGCGTCAAGTGGTTTAGGTTGGGGCGTGTACCGCCGCTGCTCCGCCGCGGCTCGGTAATACCAGCCCCGGGCTATTCCGCCTCCTGCCGCAGGACGGCAACGAATCCTCCATCGCACCGTTGGGTGACCTCACCGGAGTTACGCGGGAGCACGGTTATGGCGCGCACCATCCGCCAGTCGGCGCCGGTTGGATCGCCAAGAAAGCGGGCCACCAGTTCCTGATTTTCCGCGGGATCGATGCTACAGGTACTGTAGACCAGGATACCCCGGGGTCTGAGGGCAGCCGCGGCCTGGCGGAGCAGGCGTAGTTGCAAATTCCGCAAGGCGGGTCGATTCAGCAGGGGCCACCGCCAACGGGCCTGCACGCGGCGGGCCAGCACGCCGGTGTTGGAACATGGCGCATCGACCAGGGCGGCGTCGAAAAACCGCCGCCATTGGTCCCAGTTCGCTTCCTGGGCCGGGCGAACTTGAATCGTGGTCAAGCCAAGCCGTTGGCGACGGAGCTCGAGTTGTGTGAGCTTGGCTGCGGCGATGTCGACGGCGGTGATGTCCGCGGTGGGCAGAGCCCGGGCGATTTGAACCGTCTTGGTCCCCAGCCCGGCGCACAAGTCGAGAAGACGCAAATGCTCCCGACGCTCGAAGGAGTGCTCCCGGCAAAGGGAAATCAATTCCCGCCCGGCCAGGCCGGCGGTGGGGTCCTGCGGAGAAAGCAAGCCCTGGTCGACCAAGGCCGCCACGGTTTCGTTCCAGCCGTCTACGGCGACGAAATAACCGGCTTGGGCGTGCGCCCCCAATCCACTCTCGGCCGGTGGGAGCCAGCCGGGCGCGTCGCAACGCAGCATAACGGCAGGCCGCATGTTATCGGCACTGAGCACGGCCCGAATGTCAGCGGGGCTTAGCCAGTCCAGGAACGCCTCCACCAACGGTCGGGGATGGCTGGCGGCGGCGGCGGCCCAGGCTGCGAAATCATTTTGCGGATCCGGAAACACCTTCTTCCCGAGCCGCAGCTGCCTTTGATTATCCAGTGGCAAGGCATCCACCCGCGGCGTGGAGAGCGGCTCCGGTCCGACGCGCAAACGCTGCAGGCGACGCAGGACGGCGTTGACCAGACTGCCGGCATGAACGTGCCCGAACCGGCGCGCCAGGACTACGCTGGTGTCGATCGCCGCGTAATCCGCCACGCCGTCTTGCAGGAGAAGTTGAAAAGTTCCCAACCAAAGAATGGCGTGCAGTGGGTGCTGCAATTGTTCCAGGGGGCGATCCAGGCAAAGCCCGAGCAGATGATCCAACGTGCCGCGCCAACGGATCACTCCCTGCACCAGATCGAAGGCGAAAGCCCGATCCCGCGCCGACAAGCTCGACCAGAATGGACCCCCGCGTTCGGGAAGCAGTGGCGGGGCGGCGAGCTGGCGCCAGCGACCCAACAGTTCCACCGCCGCCTGACGCGCCTCCATGGCCATGGGCAATCCCCCCCCCTCGAAGCATTTCAGCGTGACTTCGGTGCGCCGTGAAATAAATTTGCCTGATCGGCTGGGCGGGACTGGGATTTCTCCATGACCGCGCGGGCATCGTCCACGAGTTCACCCAGATCCTTGAATTGGCGATAGACGGAAGCGAAGCGAACATAGGCGATCGGATCCGCTTTTTTCAGCCGCTGCATCACCTGTTCACCGATAAAGGCGCTCGGCACCTCGCGCTGGAATTGCCGCGCCACCTGGTCTTCCACCGCATCGACAATATGCGTGATTTCTTCCGCGGAAATGGGCCGCTTATAGCAGGCTTTTTGCAAGCCCTCCAAGATACGGTTGCGTTCAAACGGCACGCGTGAGCCATCTTTCTTGACGACGGTCAGGTGCACCACCCCTTCAATTCGTTCGTAGGTGGTATAGCGACGCTGACAATGATCGCAGCTACGTCGGCGGCGGATAGCGTCGCCGCCTTCGACGGGGCGTGAATCCAGCACGCGATCTTGGTCGGTGGCATGGCAGTACGGACAACGCACAAGGCCTTTCCCGCGATCCGCGACGGCCCGCGGTTGATCTTCCGAGGTCGGCGCTGCGCCTAGATTATTCGTGGCGCTGGCAATCGTCAATTTGGTCGTGGCCCTGCGGCGTAAGCGGCGGACTCCTGGCAGCTTATTACCGCAGCCGTCCGAAGCGGTAGGTGGACAGAAAAAAACGCCGTCGGGCACGCAGAATCAGCGCCATACCGCGGGAGGTTGAATGCACGGCGCTAAAATCGCCTGCCATGCGTGCTGGCCCCAGCGCGTCCTGAAAATCGCCGCTGGACGCAGTTAAGCGCAAATCGCCATTGACAATGGCCGCATGCATCACGCGGGCGTGGGCGCCGTTGAAAAGGCGCACCAATCCAGCGCCCTGATACAGCCCTGCCCCCGAAGGGGTGAATACCACGTATCGGAAAACGGCGTTGATGGCGGAAGGCAAAATTGGAGTCACGCCGGGAATCGGCCGC
>JAKCCC010000485.1 GCA_021838985.1 Planctomycetota bacterium | reverse complement strand
CCCCCGCCGGGTAAACTTGGTCCCCTGTCGGCACCGGGAAACGGTCCGGTCGTCGCGGATGGATCTCGAGGGGGCTTGATCCCGGCACACCGGGATCCGCCAAGGGCCGGGCGAGCGACTCCACCAAGCCGGCCCGCCCACTGGTCGGCGAGGAGGGCGACTCGACAAAGCCTGTCCGCCCACTGGCGGGGCGAGCGGAAGCCTGGGGCGACGGGACTACAACCCCGTGTTTATACGGGACCGATTCTGACTTGTGACGCTCCCCTTGTCACACCGGCGGAAAAGCGGCGGCGGTTTGGCGCCAGCCAGGCGCTGGCGGTGGACATGGAGAATGAACCCACCCATCGTTGGGCGACCGGGCGCAACCTGCCGTGGCTGGGGCTGCGGGTGATCAGCGATGCCGCCGATGAAACCCTTGATCCGCAGCTGCTGCGTCTGATTGATCCGCGCGGCCAAGTGCGGTGGATGAGGCTGGCGCGGGCCTTGGTCACTCGGCCACAACGGCTTGGGACCCTGCTGCGCCTGGCCCGAAACAGTCGCCTGGCCGCGACCAATCTGGCCAATGCCATCGGCGTCATACTCAACAGTGGCTGGCCGTTTTGAGGAGACCTTCATGCCAACGATCCAATCCCCCCAAGGATTGCTTGCGTCACTGGATCGGCGCACATTCCTGGCGATCGCGGCGGCGGCGGCCATTCTGGCCATGGCCGACGAATTCAGCCCGACCCAGGCGGCGGTGGCGTTACGCGACCGTGGAAACGGCCGCTGCAGCGGTCGCACCGATCGTCTTGCTTCAACCACGCGCGGCCGGCGCTGGGTTAAGCCGGACGCGGGGATTTCCCCCGCCGCCTACCGGCGGGCGCGCCAGCGGGCGGCGGCCTTGGTGGCGCGAATGACGCTGGCGGAAAAAATAGGGCAAACCGGCGCCAATGCTCCCGCCATTGAGCGGCTCGGGGTGCCGAGCTATCCGTATTATTCAGGCGAAGCCCTGCACGGTCTGTGCCGTGGTGCTCCGGTGACCGCCTTCCCTTGCCCCACCGCCCTGGGCTGCACCTGGAATCCGGAGCTGCTTTTTCAGGTGTTCACCGCGGTTTCCGATGAGGCCCGCGCCTACCATCAACGCGATGGAACCGGCCTGAGTTTCTATTCACCGCCCACCCTCAACCTCACCCGTGATCCGCGCTGGGGGCGCTGTGAGGAGGTCTACGGAGAAGACCCTTGCCACGTCGGTACGCTGGCCGCCGCCACGGTTAAAGGCATGCAAGGGACCAACGCGAACTATCTTAAAACCACCGCCTGCGCCAAACATTTCATCTGCAACGGCACCGAAGATGATCGCACCACCGTGTCCGCAACGGTGGACCCGCGCAGTTTCTGGGAATACTACACCCGTCCCTTTCGCGCCGCGGTGATCGATGCAGGCGTGTTCAGCGTGATGGGCGCTTACAACGCCCTCAACGGCGTACCCTGCTGCGCCGATCATTTTTTGCTTACCCGTCTGCTCCGCCGCCGCTGGGGTTTTCGCGGTTATGTTACTTCGGATTGCGACGCGATCGCCCTGATTGACCAGGGGCACCATTATGTTCCAACCCTGCATCAAGCCGCCGCGCTGGCCCTACAGGCCGGCTGTGATTTGAACTGCGGCGACACGCTGCCGGAGCATCTGGGCGAGGCGGTGCGGCTCAATCTGGTCAGCGCGGCCGACATCGCTCGGGCGGTGGAACGCCTGCTGACGGCTCGGTTTTTATTGGGCCTGTTTGATCCTCCTGCGCTGGTTCCCTATAACTGCATCGATTTCACGGTCGTCAATTCGCCGCGTCACCAGGCTTTGGCGCTGCAGGCGGCTCACCAATCGATTGTGCTGCTGAAGAATGAACGCGGTTTTCTTCCGATTAATCCGGCCGGGCTGGCGAAAGTGGCGGTAATCGGGCCGCTGGCGGGCTTCCATCTGGGTGGCTACAGCGGCGCGCCTTCTCTACGCATCTCGCCGCTGGATGGTATCACCACCGCCTTGGGCGGGACCATCTACCACACGCATATCTCGGCCGCCGACGCAGTCGGTTTCAGCGCGGGTGTACAAACCCAGGCCTCCACGGAAACGGTCGGTGGTGGGGTGGACATGGGTTGGATTACCAACGGGTCCTGGGCCCAGTTTGCGCCCCAGGATTTCACGGGTAAAAATGAAATTGTCTGCCGGGTCGCCAGCTACATGCAGGGCGGCACCGCCGGAAAAATTGAGGTCCATTTGGACCGCTTAAATGGTCCCTTGGCCGCGACGCTCCAGGTTCCCGGCACCAACGGCTGGCAAAACTGGACCAGTGTTTCCGCTGGGCTGCGGGGGATTACCGGCCAACATAAAGTGTGGTTGAAATATCTCGGCGGCGCCGGCGATCTTTTCAACGTGGAGTGGTTTCAGCTTCTGCCGCTGTCCGCACCCCCCCCTCCGCCGCCCGGTAGACCGCAAGTGGTCTATACCCCCGGCTGCAACATCCTGGGTCCCCAAGACGCCAAACTTTTCCAGCAGGCCGTCGTGGCCGCGAAACAAGCGGACCTGGTGATTCTGATCTGCGGCGTCAATCAAGCGGTGGATTGCGAAGGACAGGACCGGCAGCATCTCGGCCTCCCCGGCGCCCAGCCGGAACTGATTCAGGCCGTCTATGCGGCCAACCCGAAAACCGTCTTGGTGCTCCATACCAATAATTCCGTGGAGGTCAGCTGGGCCAACCGCCATCTACCCGCGATTGTCTGTTCGTTTTTTGGCGGACAGGCGCAGGGTACGGCCATTGCCGATGTGCTGTTCGGCCGCTACAACCCTACTGGCCGGTTGCCAACCACTTGGTTTAAATCAGTCCAGCAGCTGCCCCCCTTCCACGATTACGATATCCGTAAAGGGCGCACCTACATGTATTTTGAAGGCCAGCCCTTATATCCCTTCGGTTAT
>JAKCCC010000484.1 GCA_021838985.1 Planctomycetota bacterium | reverse complement strand
TCCGATCTGCTGATTTTATGCCGAGCGCAGGCCCTATCGCAACGGCCGGGGGCTACGCTACGCCTGCGCCCCAATGGCCCTATTCCACCAAAGCGGTATTTTCCACCCGGTGGCCTGCGGTATAAAATGCGATGCCAGCGTTCACGGGCTGCACCTGACCCCGCGTTTGTCCCGATGACTATCGGGACCCGTGAACGGTTACAATGCGATGAATGACGGAGGTTTCCGCGTGAACGCGACGCTTGTTGATATTCCCTTGGCTGTGGATGATCCGATCAACGCCCGCATTCTGGCGGTATCGGAAGATCGGCTCCATGGCTTCCAGCGCGATCCCATCGGCGAAATCGCCCGGCAAGCCGGCTTGGAACCGGAGGTAGTGCTTGAACGGATTAAGGCGCTGTTGCGCCGGCGCGTGATCCGGCGGGTGCGCCAGACCCTGTTGGCCACCAACCTGGCCGCGGGAGCGCTTATCGCCTGGCAGGTTCCACCCGAAAAACTCACCGGCGCCTTCGAGGATCTCGCCCAGAACGATCCATTCTCCGGCCACGTGGTGATTCGGTCGACGGACGGCGACACCGCCGGAGCCAAATACCGGCTCTGGACCACGCTGAAAATACCGCAGGGTTTTGACCTTCACAAACACTGCCAATACCTGGCGGGCCGTATGGGCGCATCCTCGTTTAAGGTGATGCCGGCCCGATGTTTGTTCGCGCTTGGCGTGGGGCATGTGCGTCGGCGGGGACTTCAGCCCGGCAGCAAATCGAAGCAGCTGGCCGAGGCCGTGGATGTCCAGCCAGTGCAACTGACGGCCCTGCAGTGGCGCGTGCTCACCGCGCTGAAGCGGGAATTTACACCGGAAGAATTGGGGCGAGACCTCTGGCGGCCGCGTGCGGCCGAAACGGGTGTGGATTTGGAAACGTTCTATCGGAGGGCCGGCGAGTTGGAGCGGTTGGGCGTGCTGGGGCGATTTTCCACGTTCCTGGAGCACGTCAAACCCCTGCCCGCCGGAGAGAAAGTAACGCAATACAATGCGCTGTTCCACTGGGCGGTGCCGCCGGGACGCGAGATGGACGCCGGTCGGCAGGTTGGACGTTTCCACATCATGACCCATGCCTACTGGCGGGAAGGCGGCCCGGAATTTGGGCAGGTCAACATCATGGGCGTCGCGCATGGACGCGACAAAGAGTTACTTCTGGCGCACAAAGCGGCCATCGATCGGCATCTGCAGGCGGTCGGCATTCCCGTTTCCTATACGAATGTTTTCTGGGGCGGCCGCAGCGAAATAAAGCCCAGTGAAATTGCGCCCCAAGCTTACGAGGAATGGTGTCGGGCCAATCATCTTGATCCCGCCGCCATGCGGGCGTGAAAGCTTTATTGTCCGCCAATTTGGACCGCGAGCAAGCCTTTCTGGAAATGCAGCCGGTTTTCCGCCTGTTCGAAAACGATGCTCCGCGGCCCATCCATTACCTCGTCGGTAATTTCAGCGCCGCGATAAGCGGGCAGGCAGTGCATCACCTTGGCGTGGGCCGGCGCCGCTGCGAGCAGATCGCCATTCACTTGATACGACGCGAAGCGGGCTTGCCGGGCGGCTTTTTCATCCTCCTGGCCCATGCTGACCCAGGTGTCGGTGTAAATGACATCCGCGCTGCGCACCGCGGCGCGGGGATCGGTTTCGGCGGCGAAATCAAAGTCCGCATACACCTGGCGCACGGCTTGGACATCCGCGGGGTTCAGGTGATAGCCCTCCGGCGCCGCCAAGCGGAACTTCAGGCCGAAAACGGCGCACGCCTGCATCAGGGAACGCGCCACGTTATTGCCGTCACCGACGTAGGCCAGCGTCAAATGGCGCAAGGCGCCGAAATGTTCCTGCACCGTCATCATGTCGGCCATGGCCTGACAGGGATGGCTGTGATCGCTTAAGCCGTTGATCACGGGGCGGCTGGAGTATTGAGCCAGCTGCTCAATGGTCGCATGGGCGAAAGTTCGGGCCATGAGAGCGTCACAAAAGCCGGACAGCACCCGCGCCGCATCCGGCACGCTTTCGCGCGTACCCAGGCCGATCTCGGCCGGTGAAATGTAGAGAGCCGCCCCGCCCAGGTGCTGCATCGCCACTTCAAAGCTCACCCGCGTCCGCAGGGAGGGCTTCTCGAAAATCATCGCCAGGGTTTTGCCGGCGGCGAGCGGTTCGTTGCGGCCGGTGGCCCGGTAGCGCTCTTTAAGCCGCAGGGCCACTGTCAAGAGGTGGTTCAGCTTCCCAGTGGACTTGGCCGCGCTCAACACGTCGATAAAGTCGAATTTGCGGCGCTCTGGGGCGCTGTTGCCGAGGGTCATGCCGCGCCTCCCCGAATGATTTCCGTGCCCACCCCGCGATCCGAATAAATCTCCAGTAGCAGGGCGTGCGGAAAGCGGCCGTCGATAATGTGCGTCTTCTGCACCCCCGCGTCCAGGGCGATGAAGCACGCCTCCACCTTCGGCAACATGCCGCTGTCGATCTGGCCGGCGGCGATCAGTTGCTCGATCTGGGCGCGGGTGACGCTGCGCAGCAGCGAGGTCGGATCATCCTGGCGGGCGCGAATGCCGTGGGTGTCCGACAGCAGCACCATTTTCTCCGCCTGGCAGGCGGCGGCCACGCAGCCGGCGGCCGTATCGGCATTGACGTTCAGCTTGCTGCCGGCGGCATCGACATCCAGCGCGATGGGGGCAATCACCGGAATAAAGTCGGCCTGGGCCAGGGCCTGCAACAATTCACGGTTCACCTGCGTAATCTTGCCCACGCGACCGATGTCCAGGCGCTGGTTTTTGTCGTCGGTCAGATGCAGTTTTTTCGCCCACAGCACGGCGCTGCCGAGGGAGTGCAGCGGCATCGCCTTACCGCCTAATTCATTGATGGTGTTGACGATGAACGCGTTGATATCGTTGATCAGCACGCGCTCGGCAATGGCC
>JAKCCC010000483.1 GCA_021838985.1 Planctomycetota bacterium | reverse complement strand
ACGGTTTGTTCTACAACACGTTTTATCCGGACAAACGATGATCCGCGGTCGGCTCGGTCGCCCATGGTGACCAGGACGTTGCCGAGTCGCCCTCTTCGGCGACCGGGGGCGACTCGCCTTCTTCGGTGACTTCGGTGACCCGCCGGCGCCTAAACTTATGTGTAAGTCACCGGGACGACTCTGCGACAGGTCGCCGAAGACGGCGACTCGACCAGGCGAGTCGCCGAAGAGGGCGAGTCGACAAGGCGAGATGACCGCGTCCGACCCAATTATTTCCAGCGGGGATCCGGCGACCGTCCGCCGGGTGACGGAGGCGCTGCACGCCGGCCGGCTGGTCGGCGTGCCGACAGAAACGGTCTACGGCATTGCGGCCCTGCTGACGCAGCGCCACGCGCTGGAGCAATTGACCCCGTTGCGCGGGCGGCGTACCGAGAAGGCGGGGAGCGGATGGGTCTGGCATGTGGCGGACCGTGCTGCAGCGCTGGCCGTCTTGTCAGATCTGCCGTTGCTGGCGCGGCGGCTGATGCGCAAGGCGTGGCCCGGTCCGGTGGCGCTGCAGGTGCCCGCGACCGCGGCGGATTGCCAGCGTCTGCAGCAGCGGGTAGGACCGGTGACGGCGGCCGAAATGGTTGAGGCCGGACATCTGACGCTGCGCTGTCCGGAGGATGACGTCCTGCGTGCGATTCTGGCGAGCGTGGGCGATCCCGTGACCGTGATATCCGCGGCCGGCCCCGCGGGGCGCGCCGCGGAGGAAGCGGCGGATATCGCTCCGCGGGTGCGGGGACACCTGGCCCTGCTGGTGGATGGTGGGCGGACGCGCTATCGGCATCCTTCCACGCTGGTGCGCATCGAAGCGGACGCCGTGCGGGTCCTGCGGGAAGGCGCCATTGCGGAACGCTTTGTCCAACGGATGGCCGATCAGGTGGTGCTGTTTGTGTGCAGCGGGAACACCTGCCGCTCGCCGTTGGCGGCGGGGCTAGCCGCCCGGCTGCTGGCCGAACGACTTGGCCCGTCGGGTACCCCTCAGGTCGCCCAAGGAGGCGACTCGACACGGCGAGCCGGAGGCTTGGCCCCCCCCGGTGACGCCGGCACGGTGCAATCCCCAGAGCGGATGGCCCCGGTCGCCGAAGAAGGCGACTCGACAAAGTCCTGGTCGCCATGGGTGACGCGAGCTGCCTGCTTGGCGCGGCAACGGGTGTTTATCGAATCAGCCGGACTGGCCGCCATGTCCGGTGCGACCGCCAGCGCGGAAGCGGTGCGTGCGGCCCAGGAAATGGGTGTTGATATATCCGCCCATCGGTCCCGGCTACTCACCGACGATTTATTGCGGCGTGCGGATCGGGTCTATACAATGACCGAGGCTCAACGCCGGGAAATTCTGGAGCGGTGGCCCGGGGCGGCCGGGAAGACGTTTCGGCTGGATGCGCAGGCGGATATCGTCGACCCCGTTGGTGGGTCGCTTGTGGTTTATCGGCAAACCGCCCGGCGACTGGAGGCGTTGCTCCGCCGGCGGCTGGAGGAAATGTGGCTATGAAGATCGCGCTGGCGGCGGATCATCGGGGCTTTCACGCCAAGGGGCAACTGCTGTTGTACCTGCATGGCGCCGGCTACCAGGTGCAGGATTACGGCGCGACGGAGCTTAAGCCTTGTGACTACCCCGACCGCGCCTTGCCCGCCTCACTGGCGGTCGTACGTCGCGAGGCGGAGCGGGCGATTCTACTTGACGGCAGCGGCATCGGCATGTCGCTGGTGGCCAACAAACTGCCGGGCATCCGGGCGGCCGTATGCCATGATGAATTGACCGCCGAAATATCGCGGCGTTACAACAACGCCAATGTGCTTTGCCTGGCGGCGGATCTGCTCGGTGAGGAACTGATTAAACGCATCACGCTGACCTGGCTGAAAACGCCATTTGAGGAGGGCCGGCATACCCGCCGCCTGGCCAAGATCGCCCGGATCGAGCAGCAGGTATTCCATTCCGTGGACCAGATCACCGAGGCGCTGGAAGCGGGGCTGCCGGAAGTGGCCACGAAGCCCGCGGCCGAAGCCAGATAAACGCCCCGGGCACGGCTATTTTCCTTCGCGCGCCCTTCGGGTGCTGGGTGGTGAACGGTCGGGGCTAGCCGCCGGCTGTGGGCGGTTGATCGAAAGGTAACCGTTGACGGGCCGCGGCGATGGGCGCGGTCCTGCCCGCCGCGGCAGTTTAGTTATCCGCGCCGATCGTCGGGCGATGCAACTCGCCTTGTCGAGTCGCCCTCCTTCGGCGACAAGCACCGCACCGCCCCATAGCCCCAAGGTCGCCGTGGGCGACTTAAACTGTAGCCCGGCGGTGGTTGCAACCCCGGAACGGTTACGTCGAAAGGTAATCTTATGCCCGCGACACTTCCGCCGCGCATCGGCATCATTGGCGGCACCGGCCTGGACGAAGGCTGGTTGGGATCCGGGGGTGCGGAACCCGTGTCGGTGCATACGCCATTCGGCCCACCGGCCGCGGCGCCGGTGTTAGCCCAGTGGCGGGGCATTCCATTGGCTATCTTGGCGCGGCATGGGCGGGGCCACATCTATCCCCCCGGCGCCGTTCCCTATCGGGCCAACATCTTCGCCTTGAAAGCACTGGGTTGCCGCTGGATTCTGGCCAGCGGCGCCGTCGGTTCCCTGCGCCCGGGTATCGCGCCGCGGGAATTGGTGCTCGTGGATCAGGCCATTGATCGCACACTCCAGCGGCCGCGCAGCTTCTTTGACGCCGCCGCGGTGCACGTGGCGTTCGCCGAGCCGGTCTGCGAAGCGCTGCGCCGCCTGATCTATGCCAGCCGCGGCGCTTTGGGACCGGCGGTGAAGGTGCATCCGCGCGGCACGTATCTGTGTATGGAGGGACCGTCGTTTTCGACACGCGCCGAATCACGCCTGTACCGAAGCTGGGGCGCCGACGTCATCGGCATGACCCTG
>JAKCCC010000482.1 GCA_021838985.1 Planctomycetota bacterium | reverse complement strand
ATGAGCCGGGAAGTCGGACGATTAACCCATGATGGATTAACACGGCGTTTTTCACGTGGTGCGTCTTGTACCCGGATCAGAGATCGTTCTCATCTCGAAGAACTCATCCATGCGTATTTTTCCCAACACGACGGAGTTTATTGGAAAGAGGACGTTCAACCATGACCGGCCCAACGGCCGCGGGATTGCGATCCCGTGGCTGCATGTGGTCGCGTACCCCGCAGCCGCGGGTGGAAACCCGCGGCCGTCCGCCAGTTAGACACGGCTCCTCGCAATCACGCCATCGGTCGATTACTATCCATGGACCATGGCGCACCAGCGGGACGCGAACGCCCGACGGCCGCGGGATTGCGATCCCGCGGCTGCGTATGGTCGTGTGCCCCGCAGCCGCGGGTGGAAACCCGCGGCCGTCCGCCGTGGCTGGAACGGGAGCTTAATCGTGAGAGATGGCCATGGCGGGGCCGCTGCTAGGGCCGTCGGTTTGGTAAAAGGATGTGTTGCTCATGCGTGACCAACGTTTGGAAAAATTAGCCAAAGTGCTGGTGGGCTATTCGGCCGCGGTAAAGCCTGATGAACTCGTGCGGATTTCCGGCGAGGTGGTTGGCTTGCCGCTGATTGAGGCGATCTATGAAGAGGTGCTGCGAGCCGGCGCCCATCCATTTGTCACCATGGTTTCCGACGCCATGGAAGAGGCGTTTTATCGCGTGGCCGGCCCCCAGCAACTCGAATTCATTTCGCCGGTGGCGAAATATATTGTGGAAACGATAGATGTGTCCATCGGTTTGTGGGCTGAGGAAAACACCCGGGCCATGACCAATGTGGACCCTAAAAGGCAGGCCACGGCCGCCCAGGCCCGGCGGCCCATCAGCAAGCGTTTTTTGCAACGCGCGGCCGAAGGCAAGCTGAAATGGGTCGGCACGCAATATCCCACCCAGGCCAGCGCCCAAGATGCCGAAATGTCGCTCCACGAATATGAACATTTCGTTTTTCGCGGCGGCCTATTGCATCTGGATGACCCGGTGGCGGCGTGGAAAAAGATCAGCGAAAAACAGCAGCGTCTGGCCGATTTTCTCAATACGGCGAAAGAGGTGCGGGTGATCGCCGCCGACACGGATTTACGGCTGGGAGTGCAGGGCCGGCGGTGGATCAACTGTTGCGGCCACGAAAATTTTCCCGATGGCGAGGTATTCACCGGACCGATTGAGGACGCGGTCAACGGCGCGATTCGCTACAGTTTTCCCGCGGTGCATCATGGTCGGGAATGCGACGGCATTCAGTTGACGTTTAAGAATGGCAAAGTGGTTGACGCCAAGGCGGCCAAGGGCCAGGAATTTCTGCTGGCCATGCTCGATCAAGATGCGGGCGCGCGCATTTTAGGCGAGTTCGCCATCGGGACCAATTTTTCCATCCAGCGTTACACCCGTAATACGCTGTTTGATGAAAAAATTGGCGGCACCTGCCACGCGGCTCTCGGGGCGGCTTATCCTGAAACCGGCGGCAAAAATGAGAGTGGTTTGCACTGGGACATGGTCTGCGACCTGCGCAAAACTGGTTGCCGCATCGAAGTGGACGGCCAGCCGATTTTGGAAGCGGGACGGTTCGTCAAACCTGATTGGCCAGGACCGGGATAGAGACCTACGCTGGCGCTGCGCATCGATGGCGATTCGTAAAGCCGGGAAAAGCGCCGGCAGCAACGGGGCTTCGTCGATGGCCACACGCTCGGAATTAAGCCGCAGAAACAACTCACGATCCTCGGCTATCATGCGATAATCCCCGGTCCGTTCGAGATCGAAGCGCTTCCACTGCTTCGGCAGCGTTGCCAACAGGGTGGTTTTTCCGCACTGGCGTGGTCCGAGAATCGCTACGCATGGAAAATCGCGCCAACGCTCCGCAACAAGGTTCGCCTAAGCCCGCTTCATACCGATCATAATAAAAGGGTTGGTTTGGTTTTGTAAGGCATCTTTCTGATCAACGCCGGCCTTATGCTGCATCCGGCGTCGGTGCGGGTGGGACGGCGATCGGGTTACGGATATGATTGACGCCAGGACGCCAGATGAACCAGCGGCAACGGCTTAAGTGCACGGACGTGTAACGGAGACTGATCAGCATGGGTTATCGCGGTTTGGATATTTCCGGCAAGGTATGTCTGGTTACCGGTGGTACGAGCGGATTGGGCTGGGCCATCGCCCGCGGGCTGGCGGAAGCGGGGGCCAGCGTGGTGGTGGGCTCGAGCAATCCGCAAAAGGTGGCGGCAGCCCAGGCGCGACTCGGTGCGGGGCACGACGCCATCGCCGTGGATGTAACCGATGAGGCCGCGGTGGGCGCAGCCGTGGACCACGTGGTACGCCGGTATGGGCGACTGGATGCCGCCGTGAATGCCGCCGGTATCATCCGCCGCCAGCCGTCGCTGGAAATGACTGTGGCGGACTTTCGGCGAATTGTGGATGTCAACCTGGTGGGCACGTTTGTGGTCGATCAGGCCGCCGGCCGGGTGATGAAGGAGCAAGCGCCGGATGCCGCGGACCAGCGGGGTGTCATTGTCAATATTGCTTCCTTAAATTCATTCATTTCGCTCTCGGAAGTTCTGGCTTACGCGGCGGGGAAAAGCGGCGTGATGGGTTTAACCCGTGGCCTGGCCAATGAATGGGCGCAATATGGTATTCGGGTCAATGGCATCGCCCCGGGTGTGTTTCCGACCGATTTGAATCGCCCGCTGATCGAAGGCACGCCGCGTGGCGAGTGGCTTAGACGCCATACGCCGCTGAATCGCTTCGGCCGCGCCGAAGAAATTGTCGGCGCGGCGATCTATCTGATCTCGCCGGCCGCCAGCTTTACCACCGGCGAAACTATTGTGGTGGACGGCGGCTTTCTGGCCCGCGGGGTATAGCCTCAAGTTTCCTGTTGTCGGGGTTCAGTTTTCCGCCTTCTATCCCCCGATACCAACGGCCCTGTCG
>JAKCCC010000481.1 GCA_021838985.1 Planctomycetota bacterium | reverse complement strand
CGGCGACAGCGGCCCCATGCGAAGAAACACCGCCTGGGCCGTCCGCGGGCGCCCCAACCGGCGCAAGGTCACCGCCAGGTTGTAATAGGCGCTCGGGGTGTACGGGCGGTAACGGATCGCCAGCAGATAGTGACGCACCGCACTTTGCTCGGCGCGGCGAAGCTGCGCTGCCGACGGCTGCCTACCACCGACCGTCATGAGCTGCTGCGGAGCGAAGGCTAACACATCCGCCCAGGCTTCCTGCAGCGCGCCGGCGCCGGGAAATTCCCGCAGTCCGCGTTCCAGATCCGTCACGACTCGCCGCCAGTCACCGAGCCGCTCGTAACACCGCACCAGGCGTTGGATAGCGTAGAGGTAACGGGGGTTGCGGCGCAGGGCCACCTGGTAATAATGCGCGGCAGCGGCATAATTGTGGTAGCGTTGCCAATAGATATCCGCCATATTGGAATCGAATAGTGGCAAAAGTACGGGCGTATCCGCGGACCAGCGCACCGCCCGCCGCAACAGAAATAGCGCCGTTGCCGTCTGCTGGTGTGCGGCGTCATACATGGCCACGTGCTCGAGCGCCAGCGGGCAGTTGGGATTATATTTCAGAACGTGCCGCCACACCTGGATCGACGCCGCGTAAAGTCGACTTTGCCGCCACCCCAGGAGGCCCAGAACCGCCAGAATCACGGTTCCGCAGGCAACGGCCACAAAAGGTTTCCCGTTTTGACCTTCCAGTCTGTGGTTTCTGGTTTCTGGTTTGGCGTTCGGGGTTGGGGGCTCTTGGTTGGTAGTTTCTGGTGGCGCGTGGCACTGCCAGGGCCGACGAGCCATCGCCGGAAACCATAGACCAGAAACCACCAACCAGAAACCCTCGACGGCCAGCGCGATCAATCCAACGCACGCCAAATATTGCAGATGATCCGCGACAAAGGAATAAACCTGCAGGTAGAAGGAAATAAACCCCAGCACGGGCGCGATGGTGATTCCGTAGAAGGCTACCGCGGTAATCGGGCCGCGGCCGATTTTCCGCCGCAGCCGCCATAGCACAACGGGCACGGCGAAGGCGGTAGCCGGATACAGCCAGGACCAGCCGGCGGCGGTGAGTTGGCCATGCAGGCCGCCCAATGCGGCGAAGTTCCAGCGCGGATAAATCTCCAAAAGCGGATGCGGCCAGATCAATTTCCAGGGATAAAACCATAGAGCTTTTCCCGCGATCAACAGGCGCTGCGCCAGCGAGTATCGAAAGGTCACCCCACGTGCTCCGACCACGGTATGTTCCACGTGAATGGTGATCAGCGCCAGCACGACGCTAAGCACAAACCAAGGTAAAGTGGTCAAGCCGTCACGCCATACGAGGCGGCCGCGCTTCCACCAGGTCAACAGCAGGAGCACGACCGGCAGTGTGCACACGTCGGTTTTAGCCAATAGCGCGAGAAGGTAAAAGAGCGTCGCCAGGCCGTACCAGCCCCAGCGGGAGTTACGCGCGAGCGCGGTGTGCTCACGCGGAGGTTGGGCGCTTGAGCGCAGGTCAATTCCGACACCATGGGGACTGCCAGCCGGCGCCGGGATGAGTCGCGCGAAGCGCAGCCAAGCCAGCACAGCGGCGAAATAGAATAGTCCCGACCAGAGATTCTTTTGCTCAATCACCCAGCCGACAGTTTCAACCTGTACCGGATGGATGGCGAAAATCGCCGCAATAAGCCAGGCGGATTTCAGCCCAAGCTTGACCAGAATCCGCCAGAGCAGCAGCGCATTGATGGCCTGTAGAGCGATGTTCACGAGATGATAGGCCAGCGCGTTCAAACCCCACAGTTTGTATTGCAGCAGGAAAAGGCTGTAAACCAGCGGATAGTATTGATCGCCGCTGAAATGTCCCCAGATATAGCGCAGCCCCGCCCAATGCTGTAGCCAGGGGTTCCGAGTCAACATCGCGTCATCCCACAGGAACCCGGCGTGGAGCAGCGGCCAATAGGCCAATCCTACCAGCAGCAGCAGCGCGCCGGCGGGCAGGAGCCAGCGGCGCCACACGGCCGGCCACGGTGGGACAGGCGCCAGCGCGACGGGGAATCCAGTCGGACAAGGTGGCGACGCTGGGGGCTGAAACGCGGATAATTTCGCTGGCACGTCGGTCATCGCCAAACCATTGCACCATATTTTCCCCGGCCAGCCAACCGCAAGGACCGAATCAATGTGACGCGGGCATACCACGTTTTAATATGACTTCCCCCTTGAAGCAGCGGAGGAGCGGCCACGGCTGGTGCGGCTGCGGTTGGTGGAAAGCCTGGCCCGGGACCCGGCGGTACGGTCCGCGTAACACGGCCAATCGACCTGTTGGCCGAAGTGTGACCAGTGTGGATATGGTGAAGTGCCTGGGAGATCGTGACCAGAGGCAAGCATATGGAACCGCTGGGCCCGCGGATCGGCCAAGAGCAGGCGGCGTGCCGGGATCGGCAGGCGGTACAATACCGAGCCGGGCAGTTGCCCCGGGATTATCCTATAGAGGCCCCGACGGTGGCCGCGGTGATGCTCGACCGCGGGCGGGTGCAGCCCGTGAATAATTACGGGTCAGGCGGTCAGCGGCCGTCCGCAGGTGGAGGGCGTCAGCGCCGTAAGCACATCAGAGGGGGGAACCATGGAGGGGCAGGCCAGGCGGTCCGCAGCCATGAGCTGGCGTTTGCGGCTGCGCAATTCGCGCGCCGCCTGCAGGCCCAAGTCATACGCCCGCATATTGAGGTCCAGAAAAGCGGCGGGAACGCGGGCGCGGATGGCCTTACGCACGTTTTCCTTATCCAACACGGCGGTCAACTCCACGGTCAGACCCACCGCTAAAATATTCGCTGTGACCAGCTTGCCGATTTCATACTTGGCGGTCCGCACGATAGGGTAAGCATAAACATCCCGCTTTTGTTGATCCTCCGGCGAGACTTGCACCAGATGGGAATCGATCAAAACCAGGGCGTTAACCT
>JAKCCC010000480.1 GCA_021838985.1 Planctomycetota bacterium | reverse complement strand
CAGCGTCGCCCGCGGTGTCACCGGCAGGGGACGCCCTCCCTGCCAGGCCACGCTGAACGCCGGGGCATGGGCGGCCGTCACACCAATCACCTGCACGGTCGGCCGAAGCGATTTGATCGCCAGCGCTACGCCGGCGATCAGGCCGCCGCCGCCGATGGCAACCAGCACCGCGTCCACCTGCGGCGTCTGCTGCATTATTTCCAGGCCCAACGTGCCCTGACCGGCGATAATGGCGGGATCATCATAGCCGTGTATATGGCGCAGGCCCTGTTGCGCGGCCAAAGCTCGGGCGTGCTCCATCGCCTCGGAAAAGTCCTCCCCGTGCAGGATCACGCGGGCGCCCAATTGGCGGCAGGTCGTGACCTTAATCAGCGGGGCATACGCCGGCATGACCACGGTAACCGGTACGCCCAGCAGTTTGCCGTGATAAGCCAGTCCCAGGGCGTGATTGCCGGCGGAGGCCGCGATGACGCCGCGAACGCGCTGCGTCTCGTCCAATTGCAACAACGCGTTGCGGGCGCCGCGTTCCTTAAAGCTGCCCGTGCGCTGCAGATATTCGAGTTTGCAATAGATGTGGCAGCCGGTCACTTCAGACAGGGGGATGGACGCCGTACAGGGAGAAAGCCAGATGCCCTCCGCGATCCGCTGCTGGGCGGCCTGGAGGTCCTGGATGCTGAGCAGCCTCGCTGGGGGTTCGCTTGCCATGGCCACGAATCACCTCCCCGTCAACCGTCAGTGGAAACATCATTACCGGCCGAGCACGGTATCGATGCCGGCCAGCGCCAGCTCCAATTGGCAGCGAGGAATTTTCCCCACGCGTGCGGTAAGCATCTGTTGGTCGATGCTGATGATCGGGGAGACATTGGCGACAGAATCTCTCGGCAACGCGGTCCAATGTGCTGCCAGCTGGACGTTTCCTGGAGCCAAGGCCCACTTGAAGTTGCTGGTGAGGGCAACGCAGACGACCCTGCCAATCCAGCTCTGGTTTCAGCTGTCGCCCTGAACGACCACCACCGGCCCGCGGAATCCCGGACCGGACCCGGTGGGAGCGGGAAGTTCCGCCCACCAGGTGTCACCTTATGTCACCTTGCGAGATCACCACTCGCTTGCCTTCAGGATGCAACGGGCGGCGGCAGAAACGCAGGGGTCCCGCACGGGTCCCACCTCGGCACATGCGCGGTCCACGGCCGTCGTAACTTCGTTCGGTGCGTGACGGGCCAAATACCCCCGGAGGGCGTCGCTGAACAGCCGGCTGCGTGATTTTCTGGTGCGCAGCGCGAGACGTTGCGCGGTCTGGTAGACATCGTCAGGGATGGACACGGCCGTTTTCATACCATCAGTGTAACCCGCTTTCTCCATGAAACAACCGCTCTGTCGCCCTCCCCCCGAGCTCCAACGTTTACGCCGGGACATTAGCCGGCCAGCCACTCATCCCGATTTTCGGCCACGAAGGCGTCATCGTTCAGATGCGGATAAGCCTGATAGACGCGCTCAATTTGCAACACCTGGCCGGGGCTTAACCTTTCATGGGGATCCAGACACCAGTTTCCCTCAAGCAATCCCTGCCGCCGCAGGACTTCGTGCAGCCCCGCGATACAGCCGGCGAATTGGTTGGCGGCGTCAAAGAAGGCGGCGTTGCAATCGGTAACTTCTTCCGCCAGACGCAGCATGTCCCGCGGAATATCCCGCCCACCTTCCACGACGCGATGACATTCTTCCAGTAACCGCACCGCCCCTTTGGTCCAGACCGACCAGTGGCCCAGCAACCCGCCGCAAATCCGGCGCTGCACCATGCGGCCCTGGACGCGAAAACGCCAGGAGGTCAATAGATCCAGCACGATGTGGTCGTCATTGCCGGTATAGAGAGCGATATCGTCACGCCCGCTTTCCGCGATTGCCCGGACCACGTCCAGCGTCTGGTAGCGGTTAAAGGGGGCGATTTTTATGGCGACGACGGTGGGAATTTCCGCCAGTCGCCGCCAGAAGGAATAGGGTAACATTCTTCCGCCCACCGCGGTTTGCAAATAAAAGCCAAAGATCGGGATGGTTTCGGCCACAGCGCGGCAGTGATCGATCAGTTTATTTTCCGACGCCTCGCGCAGGGCGGCTAAGCTGAGCAATCCGGCGTGGTAGCCCAGTTTGGCCAAAAGGGCCGCTTCACGCAGCGCCTGGGGCGTGGGTCCGCAGATTCCCCCAATGCGCACCAGCGGCCGCGGGCGTCGCGCTTCGGCCCGCGTCATTTCTTCCGCAGCCAAGGTAAGCACTGGTTCGAGCAACCCCACGGCGCGCTTGCGAATGGAGAACTGGGTGGTGTGCACGGCCACAGCCAGACCGCCGGCGCCGGCGGCGAGATAGTACCGCGCGAGCGCCCGCTGGCGACGTTCGTCAAGCTGACGCCGTGCGTTCAGCGCCAAAGGATGCGCGGGAATGGCCACGCCAGTTTGCAGAACTTTACGGACACGCTCATCTAACATCGCCAGCTCGCATTTCAGAGCACCGCCCCGGAGTTCCCATAGACCATAGATCCCAGCGCGGCGTAGCCGCAACCAAATATATAGCCCCCGGCTCTGCCGGGGGTAACGCCCCGTCGAAACTCGGGATCTTTATGCCGAACACAAATTTTCGCGCCGTGCGAAGATTGGGACGGTTTGTGGCACGAATTGACGGGGAAACCCCACTCTATCCGTGCCATCCGTGTGATCCCCGCCGCGGCGGGTAAACTGTGGTTCTGGTTTTCGCGTCTCCCGAGGCTCATCATTCCGCTTCCGCACGCGCCTTCGGGGCGTGGCCCATCCTCGTTCGGTTCACCGCGCTGAAGGTCGCCGTAGCAACTCTGCGACGCGGTGCTTGCAATTTCGCTTTTTTCAGCGCTGCTGAAGCCTGATCGTTGCAAGCTAAACCTTATCTCCATCGGTTCACCGCGCTGAAGCGCGGTGCTCACAGTTTCCATTTTTTC
>JAKCCC010000479.1 GCA_021838985.1 Planctomycetota bacterium | reverse complement strand
TACGCCGCGCTGGGGGATCCAAGCACCGCGTTTCAACGCGGTGAACCGGTGACGACGGGGTTTAGGTTCCAAGTTTCCGGGATTGGCGGTCCGGGCAAAGCGCAAGGGCCAGCGCCGCGTTTCAACACGGTGAAGAACGGCCGCCGGGCTTCTCGCGGCGCGGCGGCATGGTTAAAATCCGCTGTTAGCCGCGGGATCGACAATTCCGGCGGGCGGGATAGAGATTATGGATCAGCGTTGGCCAACCTGGATTCGCGGACCGATTGCCCGCCTGCTGGCGGCGCTGGGCTTATCCGCAACGCCGCGGAATCCCCAACTGCTTTTACAAGCCAGTTCCTTTCGCACGTTGTTGGAGCACCTGGAGCACCCGTTGCTGATTCTGGATGCAGCGGGTCGGGTGGCCCTGGCCAACGCCCGCGCCAGCGAACTGCTCGCCGCGGGGGCCGCGGGTTGGGCCGACTTTCTGGCCCAGCCGCCCGTAGCGGAAATGTTGGCCGCGGCGCGCCGCGGGGTGGTTCCGCCGCGGCGGCAGATCCGCCTATCCGTCGCCGGCCATAACCGTATAGTCCAGTTGTCCGTGGCGCCGGTGCGCGCTGCCGCGGAAGCGGCCGAATTTTTGGCCCGCCCCCGGTCCAGCGTGCCGGCGCCCCGCGGCGCCGCCCGCGCAGGGCGCGGAACGTCCGCGATCCGCTCCCCCCGCGTGGCACCGCCGGAGGCGTTTCTGGGCATTCTGCTGCTGATGGAAGACCAGACGGAGTTGCTGCAAAGTATGCAGATCAAGGCCGATTTCGCCGCCAACGCCAGCCACGAATTGCGCACCCCCCTGGCCAGCATTCGCGCCGCGGTGGAAACCATGCGCAGCAGCGGTCTGGACGACCGGGCCGTCGCGGAACGCTGCCTGGGGATCATTGGCGGGCATGTACGGCGGCTGCAGCTGCTGGTGCAGGATCTGCTGGATTTGTCGCGCACCGAGGACTCCCGCGCCGTCCTGCACTTGGAGCCGATCGATCTGGCCGAACTGCGCGACGCCATGGTGGGCCTGTTCGGCGCCAGCGCCCAGGAAAAGCATCTCGAGCTGCGCTTTCCCAGCGCCCCGGACGTCAAAACCATTACCGCCGATGAGCGCCTGATGATCCTGATCCTTAAAAACCTGCTGGATAACAGCCTTAAATTCACCTCGGCCGGCTGGGTGGAGGTGCGCTGGTCGCGGCGGGGGACGGCCACGGTGCTGCAGGTGCGGGATACCGGCTGCGGCATCCCCCCGGAGGATATCGGCCGGGTATTCGAACGCTTCTACACGGTCAACCGCAGCCGCGGCGGCGCGGACCGCGGGACGGGGCTGGGCCTGGCCATCGTCAAACATGCCGTGGCCGCATTGGGCGGAGTGGTGGAACTGGAAAGCACGCCCGGCGTCGGCACCACCGTGCGCTGCGTCTGGCCGGTTCCCCCGCGAGCGGAGTCTCCCGCCGCCGGCCGAGCCGAAGGGACCGTCAGGAAATAACCTTTACCTTTCGGGGGAAGGCCGGTGTGTGGCGGGGCGCGGAATGCCAAGCCGAACGTTTCACCACAGGGCACCCAGCGCGGGTCGCCGTGGCGACTACACTCCGCCGACAACCAAAATAACCACGGATTTCACTGATTTTATCCGTGTCATCGGTGCAATCCCCGCCGCGGCGGGTAAACGGTGGTCTGCGCGGCGCTGCAGGAAGAAAAATTTGCGCGGGGCGTGAAGAAAGACGGATACAGAGGGCAACGGAGGAACATATTTGACAGCCGCGTGGATCGCAATCCCGCGGCCGTCGTTGGCTACGCCCGTTACACGGCCGCCCGTTTTTACCGAAAAACGAAGGCCGTCGCCGTAATCCGTATCACAATCGGCGTGTTTCTTCGCGCGATGTGAAGATTTTGGCCCGCGGGGAATCCCCGGTTTCCGGCGGAGAATTCACCCCCGGTCCTCCATCCGCCGAAGGTCACCGGGGCGACTGAACTACTCCGCATCCGTGCGGACCGGGGGCTATATATTTTGGTTGCGGCGCAGTTTACCCGCCCATGGCGGGCCGCGCTGGGCCATCTGCGCAATCTGTGGATTTCCGTCGTCCTCCGCGTTCCTCCGCGTCCTCTGCGGTTAAATCGTCGTCATCTGGATCACAATCCATTAGAATCATCACACCGTGCGCAAATTTTGTGGCGTAACGCGGGAGGTTCGGTCTGTTTCGTCACTGAGATCCGTGTAATCTGTGGTTGTTTTGGTTGTCGGCGGAGTTTAGTCGCCACGGCGATGCGCGCTGGATTCTCTGTGGCTCGGTGGTGAAAAATCCGGGCTAAGCCGCAAGCGGCCTGGCGCCGCGCCGCCACGCGGCGCTTGGCCGCGGCGTGGCGCGGGTCTATACTGGCGTAAACGCAGCGCGGCGCTCCCGCGGGGAGCGCGGGGTTGGCCGCCGGCGCGGGAAGTAATCTCGAGCCGCGCCTAGATATGGGAACATATTGATGTTTAAAATTCTGGCCGCGGATAAACTGGCCCCGGAAGGACTGGCGCTGCTGCGCCAGCAGCCGGACGTCGAAGTCACCGATCATCCGCGGTGGCAGGCCGGCGAACTGGCGCGGGAAATCGGCAAATATGACGGCGTGTTGATCCGCAGCGGGGTGAAAATCACCGCGGCGGAACTGGCCCAACCGGGGCGGCTCAAGGCCATCGCCCGCGCCGGAGTGGGCGTGGATAACGTGGACGTGGAGGCCGCCACCCGCGCCGGGGTGCTGGTAATGAACACGCCCGACGCCAACACGATCACCACCGCTGAACATGCCCTGGCCCTGATGCTGGGTCTGGCCCGGCAGTTGGCCGCCGCCGACGCCCATGTTCGCGGCGGGCAATGGGAGCGGGGGCGCTTTCTCGGCGCCCAATTGGCGGGAAAAACGCTGGGTGTCATCGGCTTCGGCCGCATTGGCCGCGCCGTCGCC
>JAKCCC010000478.1 GCA_021838985.1 Planctomycetota bacterium | reverse complement strand
GGCACATCCAGGTGCAACACTACCGGGCAGCCCAGCTCCCCGGCCTTGCGGTAAAGCTCCAGGCAGCGCGGATCGTCGAACAGCACGCGAAACTTCCATTCGCCGCATACACGCACGCCATGCATACGGTAGGCCGCCTCAAAAAACTGCGGCGCGTTACCGCGCAAGGGATCGGGGCAGTAGCCCGGCACGAAACGCTCTGGGTAGCGATGGTGCGTCCGGATCACATCGCTTAGCGGCATACCGGCATGCGTGCCATCGGCCCACACATGCTCGGGGTTCAGCACGCGGTGGTACCCCTGCTGGGGGTTGTCCTCTTCGGGTGGAATTGGCCAACTCAGCAGCCACGCCTGATCAACGTGGTGCTCATTCAGATCCGCCACCAGACCGGCGTCATCGCGGTCATGCCAGAACACGTGCTGGTGGGAATCGATCAGCATCTAATGCCTCCACATTTCAGAGCGCAAACGGCTGCAGCGGCCCGTCTATCCGTCCAACCGTTCCTCGGCACCGGAATCAAAAGAACGTTGCGTGGCATCGAGCATGGCCATAATTTCCAACGTGTCTTCGGGAAGAACCGGACGTGGTCCGCCCTTGAAGAACTCCGCCACACGCTCCAGCAGGTCCGTGTACATCCGCCCTGTTTCAGCGACGAACGGCACCGCCTGCTGTCGATCATGCAGGCAGCCGCCGTACTGCCAGGCGTCCCGGTTTAATTCAACCACCGCGTGCCGATTGTTATTGTACCGCACGACCGCGGTCAGACCGGTGGCATGCTTCCTCACCCAGATGCTTTCCGCGCCGCGGCCCATGGCACGCTGAAGCATCTCGAAGGTGTGGACGCCGTACCAGACAATTGAGCTGCCGGCCGGCGCGTGCCCCAGCGGCCCGTACATGGTGGCAAACACCGGCGTTGGCACGGCGGTGCACGCAGCCGTCAGCTGCGGTACAAAGCGCAGCGATGAGGCTGAGAAAAACTCCGTGTTCTGGGCGCGGGCCAGCTTATAAATCGCCCGGCCGTCGGTCAGGGTGCCCGCCAGCGGCTTATCGAGGAATATTCGCCGGCCCAGCGCGGTGCAACGGGTGAAATACTCCAAGTGGCGGGCCGGATCATTGATCTCGATCATCACCGCGCCGCATCCCGCCGTCGCTTCTTCGAAGCGGGTAACAACCTTCACGCCCCAGTTCTCCAATAGCCTTTGACGCGCATCCAAGCCGTCCTCGTCCAGGAAGGGCGTCGAAAAACGCAGACACGTGGCAGCACACAGCCCTTCCGCGCGCTGGTCAGGCGGGCAATCCGGGGCCTGCATTCGCCTGACGAACTCCACCGTGTGGCTCGTATCCAGCCCGATTAAAGCGACCTTAATTTCCTCGGTCATCGTTCGCGCTCCGTGTGACGGACGGCGCCCGGTCCCACTGCGGATGGGGTTTAACCTTAGGTTTCACTTCGCCAGCAATATTTTAAAGTCGTGCTTTCTGAGGTGGAATACGATTCTTCCGCCAGCGGTAATCGCCAGCGGCTTGTGAGTTTCCAGGTCCGTCGCGGACAGTTGCCCGGAAAGGAGCAAGACTTTACGGTCGAGTCTTAACCGGATTACACCGCCATGGCCCCAATCGCACACCACGGTCAGCGCCTGGCCGGGCTTGCTTACAATAATTGAGGACGTCTTGTCCCCCGCGACCGCCATGGGATAACCGTGGTCCCAATAGTTCCACACCTTTACCTGCGGCGTGCCGTAGCCAAATTTCACCAGACGGTCGTAGTTCTTCCAGTAGCAAGCCGAGTAGTGTCTATTCCAGTTACCCCACAATAATTTCAACTCAAAGGTCAGCATCACCCCGGCTTGGGTCCGTATCGCCCAAGCGACCTTCCTGGGGTCGGGGCCATAGTTCTCCGCCAATACGTACGGCACGTTCCCGAATTGTCTGCCGATGGTCTCTGTTTTGAGATAAGCGCGGCTGAAGCGATCCTGGTAAGCATTTTCGCCGGCACGCATCTCACAATCCACATCCTGGCGGGCAAACGCCAGAATGGGTGCGATGGCCGCGTTCGTCATATGATCCATGGCGGCGTTTCGTTTGCCCATCTCCTGGCTCAGTACGGCGGTGCGGCGAATCAGGGCGCGCATATTCCACAGCCCCATTGACGGCTGAACGCTGCCATCGGGGTATTTATAGGCCTCCGCGCCAACGGTGTTTGCCTTGAAGTTCGGTTGGAAGAAGGTGTCGTCGAAATAGATGGCGTCGGCGAAAGTGGAGAGCATCTTTTGGTAATACCATACCGCGAAATCGCGGAAGCTTCGGACGGGGTCCAAGGCCACGTCACCCCCGCCGCCGTAGGGCCACCGGCGTTTGGGGAAGGCATGGCGGTCCCATTCATCCAAATACGTTTGGCCCTCGGGGGTATCGAAACGAATCCCCCGCGCGTTGGTGTAGACCAGGACGCTCCGCGGTTTGGCCGCCATGGCGCGGAAGGCCCGCGGAATGGACCAACGATACTGCCCTGTCCACCACGCCTTGAGGGGGGTTCCGGGATAGCCGGACACCCATTTCCGGATAAACCGCTGGTCGATCTTTCCGGTGCGCCGCGCCCGCGCGAGCTGCCTGTAGATGCTGAAATCCCCGCCGCGTGGGTAGAAATCCCGGGATGGCGTCAGCGACCCCCAATAGAAACAGGAGCTCAGGTAGACCTGACCGTAGCCGCCAAGCCGGCGTCTTAGGAAGCGGTCGGCCGCCCATAAGCGCCAATGGCGGGACATCCTCGGGTGCGGGCCGTGGCTCGTCCACAGGCGCCAATGGCGGGGCATCGGTTTGATCGGCGTGGCCTGGAAGCCCAACACAATCTGGCGGGCTTTTGCGATCCGGGCCGGTTCGGCCACCAGGTTCAACCGCAGTTCCAGTGTGCCATCCACCTTTCGCACCATTTCTTGGCAAGGCCTCTTAGCCCGATAATCCACCCATCC
>JAKCCC010000477.1 GCA_021838985.1 Planctomycetota bacterium | reverse complement strand
CCAAAAAGCTCCGCCGGGTCCACGATTTTACCTGAGGCAAGCTCGGCGCGCCATAAATTGTCATGTCGCCAAAGCCGTCTTGGCCTTCCCAGACTGTACCGGTTGGGCCACCCTGAAAATCGATTCGAACATAGGTGTTATTCGCGTTCGCCTTATACATGAAGCTTAATTTATATATCGCCGCCCCGACGACTGGAAATGGGTTCGATTTCCATATTGGCGCGCGGGGGCTATTGTTGCCAGCGACGGCGATGGACACGTACGCCATGGGCTGGCCGCGGCCTGCCGGGGCGGGAATTTCGCGCATAAGCCCGGCGTGGTACATCCATTGGGTATGCGTCGGCCTGCCGCCAGGCGTCCACCCGGCTGCGGTGGCGGTCCAGTCCGCGGGCAGGGCGGCGTTTTGCGGGGAGGCGGCTGCGAAATTTCCATTCAGAGGATAGGTTATGGATGCCGGCTTACGCCTGTTGCCAGCCGCTTGCGCTTGCGGCGCAGGCGTGAAAACGATGTGGGCAAAACTGCTGACTCCCCACGCGGCGGTATGCAACAAGGCCACCGTGGCGAAGCGCGCCTCAACCGGAGCCTGCAGCATCCAGGTTTGTCGGCTCCACTCCTGGCGCTCGGTGATTGCCGCTACACTGGGTGTGGGTAACGCGGTTGTCCGACAGGAACCTTCAGGTCTGGTGGCTGCCTTATTGGCCCAGAAGCCAACGCGGACGAAGGCGCCGCCGGTGTCGGTTTGGTAGCTGAAAGAGAGTTTATAACTGCATCCACCGATTACCGGGAAGGCGTTCGAGATCCATTCCTTGTCGCCGCCGGAGTTGCCCGTCTCGATGGAGAACATGGCGCCTGGGTTGCCGCCGGTGGTGTGGTAAGTCCACCTTGTGCCTGCCGCCTTGCCGGAAATCAGCTTCGCGGTCCAGCCCGCTGGCCCGCTGGCGGAGGCCTCTGCAACCGCCAAGTTCCCATTCGGAATTAAGTTGGTAAGCTGGCGAACCGCGGTAGCGCGAGTCACGCGCCGCATTGCCTCGTGGACGGGGGGAAAAGGCACGCGGCTGGCGTAGCGCTTCGCCCAGGGGCTCCAGATATTTGCGTAAATGACCGAATCACGGTGGGGGCGCCAGAACCAGATGCTGTAGTCGTGCGGATCCTTCGCGAGCAACCCCAGCGCCCGGCGGATCTTCACCGCCTCGTGTCGGGCTTCCAGCTCAAATTCGCCGATAATCAGCGGCACCTGCCAACGGTTTTCCACCGTGTCCAAACCGCCGCGAATAAAGTTTTCGTCCGCGCCCTGCCCCGGAGTCATGTGTTTGGAACAGGCCACCTGGTCGTAAGGCGCATCAATGGAAAAGTGGATTGGCGCCCACATCGATTCCGTGGCCCAGCCCCAGCCGGCGTTCCAATCGCTGACCAAGATAATATGGCGCTTGTCGTAGCGGCGAATGGCCTTGATGCAGCGCTGGTACCAATTGCGCAGCGGGGCGGCCGATTTCGGGGACAAACCGGTCCCGGGCCAGCTCGGCTCATTCCAAAGCTCATACACGGCGACGCGCGGGTCGTTTCTAAAGCGGCGGGCAATCGCCGCCCACATAGGGATCATCGCACTCGCCTCGGCGATGGTTTTCGGATAGGAGTGGTCGTCAATCGCCACGTACAGGCCGGCACGGGTGATCGTCGCCACATCCGGGGCGATCATCCGCCCGACGAATTTCGCCGGCCCCAACTTGGCCAGCAGATTCGCGTTCCCCGGAAATCCCAGAGGCGAGATCGCCAAACGTATACAGTTGATGCCGAGGCGGCGATAGTGCTCGGCTTGGCTGCGTAGGGATCCGAAATCCGCCCGCTCGTACATTTGGCACGCCTGGCAGCGGCTCATGCCCACCAGGCGAAAGGGATGGCCCTGGCCATCGAGGATCTGATTGCCTGCCACGTGCAGCCACCACCTCGCCGGTCCCCGCGCTGGCTGCACCGCGGGAACCTTCAGAAGTTGGCTTCGCCACCTGGCGTGGTTCGCACTAAAGTCGATCACCCGCAGGCAGGCCGCATACCGGCCGCCCGCCAGACCTCCGATAACCAGGCGGTGGGCGCGCGAAAAGGACTCGACGCAGCGGCGTACAATTATTTTTCCGGTTGGGTTCTGGAGCGTCAGGCTCCCGGCTGTTTTGCGGTTGGTGCGCCACCGTATCGTCAAAACGCCCGGTGAAATTCGCACCTGTGGCGTGGCGATGACGGGCGGTCCGGATAAGGTTTGCAATTGGGGCACCCGCACGCTGGCCCAACCGGAAGCGGGCAACCGCTGCGGTATCTGCCGCCCCACCATGTGTTTTTGCAGGTCCAGCAGCAGCAGCGCGCTGACGGCGATTTGTAGAGGAGTGTACCTGATTGTGGATAGGTCAAAGCGAGCCATCAGGGCGCCCCGTTTTTTCAACCAGGTGCATTGAATTCCTGCCCGCTCGCACGAGGGCCGTCCATGCTTGAAAGTGATGGTCCAAGGTTGCTGGCCGCTGAGCGATTCATTGCGCAGTCGCAAGTACAGCTGCCGGCGCACCGCCACGTAGGTTTGCCCGTAAACGTGGCGCCAGCCCCGCCAGTGCGTCCAGCGGGTGAATCCTCCGATGTACAGATAGAGGTAGCGCCCGCGAACTGCCGTTTTGAGGCAGCGTAGTGTGGGGGCACCGGCCGGCGTGGTCGGCGTGCTGGCCCGCGCCAGCGCCGGCACTGCCTGCCAGCGGATGGCGGCGGCGGGCGCGAATGGCTTGGCTGCCGCGTTCACCGCGGTGGCTCGTTCGGACGCCGCCGCGGCCCGCCCGTTTGGCGATGTCGCGCCCCAGGTGACCAGCAGTAGCAATCCGGCGGTGCAGGGTGCAACAAAACGCTTCATGGAAAGCCCACCTTCCCGTTCCTAATTTTCTCCTCCGTCCGCCCCGTGCCTCCCGCCTTGGCAGGAGCGTCCCCTGGGTCTC
>JAKCCC010000476.1 GCA_021838985.1 Planctomycetota bacterium | reverse complement strand
TGCACAACGTTACCCCCTGGCGCCCGGCCGCCTCCACCAGCAGATCAATATCCTGCTGGGCGGTCACACACACCGGGCACCCCGGCCCGCTTATCAGTTTGACGTGCCGCGGCAACACGCTCGGCAGACCACAGCGGAATGCCGCCGTCGTATGCGTGCCGCACACCTCCATGAAGGCCAGCTCGCGGCCGCCTTTCGCCGCCGCGGCGAGCCGATCCAGCGACTGGCGCACATCATGTTCCGGTGGGTTCATGGTGGCGTCTCCTGCCGGGCGCTGCCAGCCGGCTCCGGCGCGGTGGCCCTCTGGGCCGCCTGCAGCTCGGCGAGCACCGCGAATGTCTCCCGCGCCTCATCCTCGTCCAGACGTCCAATGGCGAAACCGGCGTGAATCAGCAGCCAGTCACCCGGGCGGGCGTCCGGGACCAGCTGGAGGTTCACCGGCAGGCGGTTGCCATGCAGGTCGGCCACACCCTCTTCGCCGTTAAGTTCCACCAGCAAGGCCGGCACGGCCAGACACATCGCTTAATCCTCCGTCTTCACCGGGCGCCGGTTCCGCCCCCGGGCGCCGCGCGCCACCGCTACCGCCGCCTGGCCGAAAGCCACGCCGCCATCGTTCGGTGGGAGTTTTTCATGGCGCAGCACCCGCAGGCCGCGGGATTCGAGCAATTCCGTCAGCCGCCGCGTCAACACCTGATTGCAAAATACGCCGCCGGAAAGCGCCACCACGCGCAGGCCGGTACGCTGCACCTGCTGCATGGCCGCCGCGGCCCAGGCCGCGGCCAGTGTGTCGTGAAACGCCCGGCAGCACACTTCCACGGGCACGCCGGGACTATGTTCCAGCAACCATCGCCAAAAGCCGCTCAAATCAATCTGGGTCCGAGCGCCCGCGGCGTCATGCAACGTCCACCATCCGTCGGTGACGCCGGTAGGTTCCGGCGCGCTGCCAGCCGCCGCTTCCACCCGCAGCGCCGCCTGGGCCTCAAAATCGTTGCGCTGCGCCAACCCCAGTAGTGCCGCCAGTCCGTCAAAGAGCCGCCCGGCGCCGCTGCTTTGGGGGCAGTTCACATTCCGCGCCAGCATTTGGGTAAGGATGCAGCGCTCCGGCGCCTCGGGTATAAGCCGTTCCACGGCGGGATGTTCCGCAAAATCCGGTCCGAAGGTTTGCCGCAGAATGGCCAGCGCGCAACGCCGCGTATCCTTGGCGGCCGCATCGCCGCCCGGAAGCGCCAGCGGGGTCAAACTCGCCAGCCGTCGAAAATCGGTCAGGTCCGCCAGCAACAGTTCACCGCCCCAGATGGTTCCATCCGTGCCCAAACCCGCTCCGTCGCAAACCACGGCCAAAGCCGGTCCCGTCAGGCCATGCTCCGCCAGCACCGCTGCCGCATGGGCGTGGTGATGCTGCACCGGAATCAGCTCCGCCTCCAGGGCCGCGGCCAACGCCGCCGCGTGGAGGGTGCTGTGATAGGCGGGATGCAGGTCGTGCGCGATCCATTGCGGCTGCACGCCAAACAAGGCGCAGAGGTCCTCAATCGCCTGCGCAAAATACGTCAAAGCCAGTGGATGATCCAGGTTCCCTAAGTGTTGGCTCAAGATCGCTTCGTCGTCCCGCACCACCGCGATGGTGTTCTTAAGCTCGGCGCCAACACACAGTCCCATCCGGACCGCGGTTTGCGGCAACCGGAGCCCGGCCGGAACGAAACCACGCGAGCGCCGAATCGGCAGGGGCGGCTGAACGCCCCCCATATCCAGCAGCACCGAATCATCCACGCACCGCGCGATGGGGCGCTCGTGCCACAGAATCGCGTCGCACAAACCTCCCAGCCGGCGAACCGCTTCGTCGTTGTCAATGACCAGCGGCTCGTCGCTTTGATTGCCACTGGTTAAAACCAGCGCTGGCGCCTCACGGTCCAGCAACTCCAACAGCAGATGGTGGAACGGCGTGTAGGGCAGCATGACCCCGAGGCGGTGATTATTCGGCGCCACGGCCGCGGCCACGGGCGCCGTGCTGCGCCGCGGGGCCAGCACAATCGGCGCCGCGGGTGAACGCAGCGCGTCCATGGCCTGCGGGCCGAGGTCCACGAGCCGCCGGGCGGCCTCCAGCGACCGACAGATCAGGGCGAAAGGCTTGGCGTCCCGGTGTTTCAGGCGGCGCAGCCGCTCCACCGCCGCAGCGTGGTCCGCGCGCACCGCCAGATGAAATCCACCCAAACCCTTGATCGCCACTATTTCCCCCTGCTCGAGCCGGCGCGTCGCCTGGCGAATAGCGTGGCCGCCGATGGGGCGCCCCGCATTGTTCACCAAATTCACCGCGGGGGAACAATCGTGGCAGGCAATCGGTTGAGCGTGGAAGCGCCGGTCGGTCGGATCTGCGTATTCCGCAGCGCATGCGTCGCACATCTCGAACCGAGCCATGGTGGTGTTGGGCCGATCATAGGGAACCCGCTGGATAATGCTGTACCGCGGGCCGCAATTCGTGCAGTTGATCAGCGCATAGCCAAACCGCCGGTTCCCGGCATCGAAAAGCTCCCGTAAGCAATCGGGGCATACCGCCGCATCCATCGTGACCGCGGCGTGCGGCGTACCAAGGTCGCGGCTGGGCTCAATCAGGAACTCTTCTTCATCCGCGCAGCAGGGAAGAATGGCTTCATCGATACGCTCCACGCGGGCCAAGGGCGGCAAATTGGCGCGGAAGCGATGGGCAAAACGAGTAAGGTCCTCCAAGGTGCCCTGGACTTCCATGGTGGCGCCCAGGCTGTCATTGCGGATAAAGCCGGTCAGATGGGCCTGGCGGGCCTGGCGATAGACAAACGGGCGAAAACCGACCCCCTGCACCTGGCCGATAATCGTCCAGCGTTGTCGCACCAGCGTAGGCATTTGGGCCGTGGCGTTCATAGCCAAACCATCCCAGCCCCAAGGTGCGCCTGCAACCATCTGTGAAAACTTTCACATGGCTGCTCCCACCTCCCTT
>JAKCCC010000475.1 GCA_021838985.1 Planctomycetota bacterium | reverse complement strand
GGTCGGCGGGCGTCGCGGTCGCAGGCCTTGTCCGCAATCACGTAATGGGGGCGGTGTTCCGCCAGCAGGTGGCCAGCCTGCGTCACATCGTGGGCTTGGCCGGGACTGACACGCAGCTCCACGGGTCGTCCTTGCGCGTCCACGGCCAAGTGCAACTTCGTGCTCAGCCCCTCGCGCGAGCGTCCGAGGGCCTGCTCTGGGCCTCCTTTTTTAGCGCCCCCGCCGCATGCTGGTGGGCGCGAATCACACTGGAATCGAGCCTCAGACATTCCCAGTCCGGGTCCTTCCAGGCCTCCAGCAGCCGCGCCCACACGCCACGTTTGCACCACCGGTCGCCAAGAGGCGACTCGCAGACTGGCGAGTTGAACCGCTGGAACCCTGAATTCCATGGCCCCAAACGCTCCGGCAGGTCCTGCCACGGCGCCCCCGTGCGGGCCATCCATAGGACTGCGTTGATAAAGCCACGATGGTCCCGGGGCCGTTCGCCCGGGATCCGCCACCCGACCTGGCAGGTGGGGCTGGATCAGGTCCCATTCTGCGTCGGAAATCTGGTGCCGTCGCACCTCGAGAGGCCTCCCTGGAATAATCGGCATGGTCCTTCCTTGGCCTTGCCCTGCACAGTATAGCCATAATCTTGCCCCAGTAGCTAAGGTTGAATGTCAACACGCCCCAGCTATGCTGCTTCTCGTAGTGGCAAGGCGCTATGGACTTGAGCTCAAATACGCCGATGCCCCCGGCCTGACGAAATCCATGCAAGTCGCCCGGACGGATTTGCACCTGCGGCGTCGGTTCGCGGCGTACCCGGGCGATAAGGCCTGCGCCTAAGCCGGGAGGTTTTCGTGATTCCGCTGGTGCAGCTTTGTGAGCAGCTGGGCGGCGTAGCGGCGGAATCAATTACCCGTGCCACAGCGCCAAGGTGCCGGCCCCCAGCAGGACACAGTAAATGGCGAAGGGCCAGAGGCGGTTGGTCTTGAAGTACCTCATCAGGAACGCGGTGCTCAGGTAGGCCACCACGCCCGCGGCCAGCGCTGCCGGAAGCGTCAAATGGAGGATGGCGCGGGCGGAAGGCGCAAATAATGCGGGCACCTTAAGCAGCCCCGCTGCGCCGATTACGGGGGTGGCGAGCATAAACGCGAAACGGCAGGCTTCCTCGTAACTTAAGCCCGCTAGAATGCCGCCAACCATGGCCGCCCCGCTGCGCGAGATACCGGGAAACAGCGCCAAAGTCTGGAAACCGCCAACGGCGGCGGCTACCGGGAAAGACAACTCTTCGATCCGGCGGGGCTTGGGTTGAGCCGCCTGTCGCAGCGATCTTTTCTTCAGATAATCCCCCAGCGCCAGCACAGCACCGTTGAGAATCAGGAATACCGCTACCAGCGGCAAATAGGCGGGGTTGTCGAAAAACAAGCGGAACTTTTTTTCAAGAAGCAAACCCACCAGCCCCACGATTATGGTCCCGGCCACCAACAGCCAGGCCAGTTTGCTCGCCTCGTCATAGACGAATTGGCGGCGGCGCAGGCTGCCAAGGTAGGCCCGCAGCACCCGCCACCAGGGCTTCCAGAAATAGATGACCAGCGCCGTAGCCGTGGCCAGATGCAGGGCCACGATGAAGGAAAGGAAATGGCGGTTGTGGGTATTGAAATGCCAGTGCAACAGGGCCTTGATCATAATGATATGCCCCAGACTGCTGATGGGAAAGAGTTCGGAAAAACCCTGCAGGATCCCCAAAAAAAGGGCCTGTCCAAGCGTTAAATGTTGCGCCAATGGATGCAGATGGTGCATACGGAATTCCTCCTTGAAAGGCGCCGGGGCAGGCGCCCAGTCGCTGCGGCGCTTCAGCCACCGGCGGTAATACCGGAAGGCCGCTGATATGTTGATATATCATATTACCCTCGAATCCGGTCCCAAGGGCCAGGTCCGCCGTGGTTGGAGCGCCGCGCCGGTTCTATCCGCCCGTCGGAAGGCTGGGCGGTAAAGGCTCACTGGCCGCCAATATATACCAAGTGGCTCGATGCTGCGATATCCGGGATGGGTGTGGCCATGTTTTTGGGCAACCATCGTGGAAGCGGCGCGACGCCGCTTCCACGATAGTTCGTCTCGGCCACCTTGCGTCCAGGGAGCGCTTGCCAAACAATGTGGCCACAACCTGCGGGATAACCCCTGAACGGCGCCGTTGACATAAGTAGATAATGGGCTATAATCATCGAATAATGGGTTGGTGGTGTTGGGTTCGCCACGATAGCGGGATGGTTACGCCTTTGATGTTTTCACAAACTACCGAATACGCGTTGCGCGTAATCGTTTATCTGGCCAGCCGTGATGGTGAGCCGTCAACCAACAAACAGATTGCAGCCGCCACCCTGGTTCCGTCGGGCTACCTGGCCAAGATTCTACAGACCTTAAGCCGCGGCGGCCTCGTGCGCTCCCAACGCGGCCTGCACGGCGGCTCCATCCTGGTGCGCGATCCGGTCAAACTTTCCCTCTACGATGTGGTTAAAGTAGTCGATCCGTTGCGCCGCATTGAAACCTGCCCGTTGGCGCTAAACTGGCACGGGGCGCAGCTCTGTCCGCTGCATCATCGGCTGGACGAAGCGATCGGCGAAGTTGAAAAGACGCTCCGCAGCGCCACCATTGCCACGCTGCTCGCCGGTCGCAACGACCGTCGGCCGCTGTGCCCGAATCCCTCCGCCGCGAAGGCGACCCGCTAAACTATTCGCAATAGCTGATGAATAGCGCAACGAACTGCGAATAGACGCCGGTGCGCGCCAATCGGGGCGGGGGCACTGGAACCTCCGGCCATAGCCTGTATTCGTATTTATGGGCGGTTCGGAATTGGTTGCAAGATCATGGTGCGCCGTCTGGCTGGACACGGACCGGACCGTTCAGGTTCTAGGTGTCGGGTTCCAGAACTGAGCACCAGCGCCCAAGACCTAAAACCTGAAACCTATTTTAATTCCACGCTCCAGTA
>JAKCCC010000474.1 GCA_021838985.1 Planctomycetota bacterium | reverse complement strand
ACTTAGTGGGCCGCTGTCTGCCTGGCCAGGCGCTGCGCGAGGCGTCGGAGAATCTTTTTTTCCAGCCACGGGTCGCGGCCGATCGTCATCCAGTACTCTCCATTGGCGCGGGTGATGGAGTGGTTGGCCACCAGGACCAGATTGCCGCCGATCGCGAAGGGACTGGTCAAGGCGGTGCTGGCGCTGTCCTCGGTGGGATTTTCGCGTCGCTGCACCAGGACCTCCACGGTGACGAAAAAGACATCCGGCCAGCCGCCCCGTGTAAGCACGAGGCGGATCGTGCGGCGGTAAGTGTTCAACGTGCTTTCCAGCAGCGAAGAAAACGGGGTGGCGTCCGGCCGCCACGCCTGCAGCAGTTCCGGTCCGATGCGGGGCTTCGTGACGATCACGCCTAAAGGATAGTTTTTCCAGGCGGTGCGGTATCCCATCGTTCGCAGCAGGGTCACGCTGGCGTGCCAGAGGCGGTGGTACTGCGTCGCGTTGAGGAAAAACCGCCGGGTGGATCCGTTGGCGCGATTGGCGAACCATTGGGGGGGAGACGGCGGCAAGTGGGACGGGGATTTCGGCGCCGGTGTGGTCGCGGTGGTCCGCACCGGAGGCGCAGCCCACGGCGTGCCGAGAACCGCCGGTTTGAGCGGTACGATATTGCTATGGCATCCGCCTAGGAGCCATCCCCATGTCGCCGCACTGATGGCGATGTATCGACGTCGCGTGCGCTGTCTCATCCCGCATATTGTACCGTGATCCTGGAACTACTGCTTCTATACTGGCCGCTGCCGCCACAGGCCGCTTGCGGCTTAGCACTCCGCCTGCCGCCACAGGCCCGCTTGCGGCTTAGCATTCCGCGCCCCGCCACACACCGACGTTCCCCCGAAATGTAAAGGTTATTTCCTGACGGTCCCATATCACTCCGGTCCGTGAACGGCTACAGCGCCGCCCGCCGGATGGCCAGGCAGCGGCGGAGCAGAGGTTCGAGTTGATCAAGGGCCAAAATGCTGGCGGCATCGGACAGGCTTTGATCCGGATGCGGATGGGTTTCGATAAACAGGCCATTGGCGCCGGCCGCGGTCGCCGCCGCGGCCAGCAGGCCGACAAATTCCCGTCGTCCACCGCTGGTGGAACCTGATCCGCCGGGGAGCTGGGTGGAATGGGTGGCGTCGAAAAGCACCGGTACGCCGAAAACCTGCATCTGCGGGATCGCGGTCAGGTCGTTGACCAGCCGGTTATAACCAAAAAAGGTTCCGCGTTCGGTCAGGATGATCTGCTGGTTGCCGGTGGAGCGCACCTTCTCGACCACCTGGGCCATTTCCCACGGGGCCATAAACTGGCCCTTTTTCACATTGACCATCCGCCCGCTTCGACCCGCCGCCAACAATAAATCGGTCTGGCGGCACAAAAAAGCCGGAATCTGGATGATGTCCGCCACCTCAGCTGCCGCGGCCACCTGTGCGGATTCGTGCACATCCGTGGTTACCGCTACCCCCAGCTTTTCCTTGACGTGCCGCAGGATTTCCAAGCCCCGTTCCAGACCGTGCCCGCGAAAGCTGCCGACGGAAGAACGGTTGGCCTTATCGAAACTGGCCTTGAAGACGTACGCGACGTTGTGGCGGCGGCACATCTCCGCGGCGGCCTCGCCAATGCGCAGACAAATATCGGCATTTTCAATGACGCACGGTCCGGCCACCAGCAAAAACCGGTCCGCACTGCTCCACGTGAAATTCCCCGGCCTCATCGCATTCACCTTGGTATCATGGCTTTCAGGGGCGGGCCTGTCAAGGGTTATTCTCGCCTTTTTACTTTTGTCTTTCACCTTATAAAATAGTGGGATGCAGGAAACCTTGGACATCGCATTGAAGGAATGGGCCGTGGTGTGCGAGGCGGTGTGCCGTGGCCAACAGGCCATCCTGCTGCGCAAGGGGGGCATCCACGAGGCAGCAGGAGAATTTGAGCTGGAGCACCGGCGGTTTTTGCTTTATCCGACTTTCGCGCATCAAAAGCCGGACTTAGTTAAGCCAGCCTGGCGGGCCGGGATGGAACGGTGCTGCCAGGAACCTGCCGCGATAAATATCACGGCGTGGGCCGACGTGGCTTGGATTGGCCAGGTGCCGAACCGAGCCGCCTTCAACGCCCTGGACGATCTGCATATATGGCAGCCCGAGCTGATCGATATGCGTTTCAGCTATCGCCCGGATTATCCAGTTTATGTCCTGCTTCTGGAGGCGTGGCGTTTGGCCAAGCCGGTGGAATTGGCGGTGCAGGCGGATTATGCCGGCTGCCGCAGTTGGGTGCCGCTGAAGAGGTCCGTTGCGACCGCGGGCAGTACACCCGTATGGCCGGCGGCGCGCGTGGCGCAGACCAGGGAATTACTTGTTAGGGTGTTAACAGCATGAGCTTGTATGATTCTTCCGGCCGCTTGATTACACCGATACCCGGCCAATTTTCACAGGCCCCCAAGAGCGCCGCGCCGGGGCTTTCGTTTCCTCCGGAGCCGCCGCGGGATGCTGCAGGGCTCCCCGTGCGTAGCGCGGCGCTGGCTGACCTCTCCCCCCGTGCGCTGGCGATGGATTATCAGCGCTGGCGGCAGATGACGGTCGATGAAATGCTCTTGGAAAATCGGGTCGTCTTTCTCGTGGGGGAAATCGACCACACCACCGCCACGAATGTCATCATGCGGTTGCTTTATCTGCAATCGTTGCGCAAAGATCAGGAGATCAATCTGTATGTCAACAGCCCCGGCGGGGCCGTGGATGATACGCTGGCCATTTATGACACGATGAAATTTTTAACCTGCGATGTGGCGACTTTCTGCGTCGGCCAGGCGATGAGTGGCGGCGCGGTGATTTTGGCGGCCGGCGCCAAGGGCAAGCGTTATGCGCTGCCGCACGCGAAAATGATGATTCACCAGCCGTTTGGCGGCCTCTATGGCCAGACCGCCGACATCGCGATTCAGGCGGAAGAGATTCTCAAAA
>JAKCCC010000473.1 GCA_021838985.1 Planctomycetota bacterium | reverse complement strand
ACCGACCACGAACGCCATCTGCATGAGCGCGATGGAAAGGAGCGTTTGCTTGCGCCGAGGCGGGAGCGGCAATTTCGGATTTTGGAATTTTGATGCTGGGCCTGATTTAACCCGGCCGCGGTCCACAGCGCTCCGGACAGGGAAGCGCCGAAGGCCCGCGTACGACACGGCAAGCGTTACGATCTGACTTAATCCAAACCAGCCGGTCCATCCCGTCATCAGCAGCCACACGCCGGCCGGATTGCTCAGGTAGTACCACCACGAATGCCGCAGCGGTGACCAGAAGTTCAACCCGCTGCCAAGAAAGAAACCGAAGTGCGTCGCACCATAGGCGCTCATGCCGGTCAGAGGTACGATGGTCAAAGCCAGCGACCGCCAGCCGAAAACTCCCGCCGATACCGCCGCAAGGATGCCGGCGGTGGTCGCCGCCGGCCAGAACCGGCGCCATAATCCCGCCCATTTCTCATCCCGTCGCCGCCAATCCCAAACGGTCCAGAGCACCAGCCATAAGCCGTACACGTAGGCCATACTGGGTTTGACGAACAGACAGGCGGTGGTGATCGCCAGAGCGCTGCGCCGCCGCCCCCGCGCCTGCTCGGCGATGGCCCATAACAACAGCGTGGCTTCCAGCACGTGGGCGAGCGTCAGATAGCAGGCCATGACGGCTACCGGCAGGGCGCAGAGCAAAAATGCCGTGGCCCCCCGGTTAAACCGCATCGCCTGCGCGAACCGCGCCAGGGCCACGGCCATCAACACTTCCAGCAAGGCCGTCAGAGTCAGATAAGCCCCCGGCGTGCGGCCCAGCACCGCGAATCCCGCCCGCGCCGCCAGCAATGCGGCTAATCCATGCGTAAATCCGAAATCGATAGCCGGTCGCATCCCCTGGGTGATAAGTTGATCCGCTTTCAGCACCGATCCGGGATCATAAAAGGCGAACAGCGACCAATCCGCGATACGCGGCAACTGGGCCAGCATCAACGAGATCAGCAACGCCGCCAGAACGGCGGCAAGAACCCACCAGCGCTTGTAACGCGGTGGCCGTGGACGCCAACCGCGTCGAGCCGCCTGCGACGGCCTCGCCTCTGCTAACGTCCCTGCGTTCACGTCCTTATTCTACCGCCATCTCATCATCGCTTCAGGCAAGGCGGCTCGATGTATGCGGGTATGGCCGCCGCCTCAACGCCGCGTTTCCAAGGCGATCCCGTATGTTCTACGATGTTCCACAGGCACTCTCCAGAGGCGAGTTTTCGACCCGCGGATACTGAAGATTCCATCAACCATTCATAGATGATAGCCCGCGATCCAGAAGTCGCCTCGGAGACTGGTTTGGTTTACCCCTGAAATCAGGTTTCCCGTTTTCAGGACGTCCGTTTCGCATTCCCAAGTGTCAATCTGCCAAGGCGGCAGGTTCTCCAAGCAATGCGTTGGATTTGGCAGATTTCAGGCATGGCGCAACACACCGATGTGTGGCTGGATTTATAAGCCGTAACTATGCTGTTTATAATCAGTTATGGGGTCCTGGTGCTGCGCCTCATCCCATGCGGTACGCCCTTTGCTTGATACTTACGCGGCATACAGCCGCAGCTGTGCGTGTTGGTATGAGCGATGCGAACTGGATCCAGGCTCAATGTGCTGCTGACTCGCCCTCGGCGAGTGGCGGGCACGGCGTATGCGCCGCCGGACTGGTCCGAAGTGCTTACGCAAATGCTCGCGCCGTTGCTGGTTCGCACGTTCATTACCACCAGCGGAATGGAGGCGATTCGGCTGGCGGAACGCCACGGCATGCATATGGCCGTCCTGGATGCGAATCTGGCGGCCCAAGAGCAATCCGGCATGGACGCGATGACGGTGGTGCGGTTGCTTCATCAGCGGCGCCGGGCGGCCGCAGGTGATTTCAGACGATCACCGGTTGGAACCGCCGGCTGGGACGGACCTTACGACGCTGGATATCAGGAGCCTCCCGGCGCCGTCAGGGAAGAGGGGCGGCGCATCAAAGTACAAGGGCCGCAAACGCCTGCCGATGCGGGCCACCAGGAGCGGCGGACGGTAGCGCCGCTGATCATCCTGTTGGCGCCCCAGCGTGAAGAGCGCTGGTTGCGGGAAGCCTTGCGGTGGGATGTTTTTTCCGTGCTGCCGGAGCCGCTGGATATCAATGAACTTTTGGCCGTGATGGCGCGGGGTTTAGAACGTTTTTTCGGAAATCGCTGGCCGGAGGCTGGATTTTAGGTTTCAGGTTTTAGGTGTAAGGGCCGGGACTTCGCGGATGGCGGCACGCGGCGGAACCGCGGATGTGAAAGCCGGTGCCCGGAACCCGGACCGGGTAGGCCGGGGCCGATCGCGGATGGTTCGATGCCGACCGCTATTTTGAAAGGAGAATTGCCTATGGCAGCCAATGTTCGTCCCCTCGGGGACAAAGTCATGCTCAAACGGGTGGAAGCCGAAAGTGTCACCAAGAGTGGGATTGTGCTTCCCGAAACCGCCAAAGAGAAACCCAAGCGCGGTAAGGTGCTCGCCGTAGGTGATGGCAAACTGCTCGATAATGGAGAGCGCGCCAAGTTCCAGGTCAAGAAGGGTGATGAAGTTATCTTTGCCAGTTACGCTGGCACGGAGATCAAAGTCAATGACGAGGAATTGTTGATTTTAAGCGAGGACGAAGTGCTCGCGGTGATTGATTAACCGTCGGTTCTGAAAACGCCTCGCCAAGCGGCGCGTCGCTCTGAGCAACCGTAAAGCGGTTCGGCCAGCCGCCGCCTTGGAATTTTAAGGTGACTGGACCCAATCATGCCTGCCTCAGCTGGCGCGGGGCGGGCGGTGGTTCCGAACCCCCGCGGCGCGGGCAGTTGCAGCGCTGCAAAGTTGTTGGAAGTTTAGGTAGGTTCGCCTTTCGGCTTGGCTCCGCTTTCGTGACGCGGGTCGCCAGGTCGAGGTGACCAGAGTTTTAGGAGTATCCCCATGGCCGCTAAAATGATCGAATTT
>JAKCCC010000472.1 GCA_021838985.1 Planctomycetota bacterium | reverse complement strand
TGTGGATGCCTGTAGTGCGGACCTCCAGGTCGGCCAGGTGATCAAGCTGAACCACGGCAGGTCGGGAGACCTGCACCACAAGCGGGAGGCCCAATGTGGATGCCTGTAGTGCGGACCTCCAGGTCGGCCAGGTGATCAAGCTGAACCACGGCAGGTCGGGAGACCTGCACCACAAGCTGGACACCCGCGGCACATGCCTGTGGTGCGGACCTCCAGGTCGGCCAGGTGATCAAGCTGGAGCACGGCAGGTCTGGAGACCTGCACCACAGTCTGGAGACCTGCACCACAGTCAGGGGACCTGCAGCACAGGCCAGAGACCTGCAGCACAACGCGATCAGCGCGCAGGTGCCGACACGAGCGGCGTATCGGCAAAAACCTGGCGAATCACCGCGGGCGAAGCCACTGTTAACGCCGTGAAGCGCCGGCCCCACCGCAGCTTAAGCAAGGCGCCATGATCCGCGAACCAAAACGTAGCCTGGGGCACGTCAAAAAGCAGTTCTTGGACCGCCCAGGCCTTAACTTTTACCCCGCCCACAGCGGTTGGCACGCGGCCAAGGGTTTGTAGCACGCAGCCCAGTTGCGTGGCCAATGGCTCCCCGGAAAGCTCGGCTACCGGCAGCACGATGCCCCGGCGATGCGGCAAGGCCGCGGCCAGAATCAACAACCCCGGCAAAGGCAGACTCCCTGGCACCGTTTCCCGCCGCCAGAAAGAGCGCTGGCCGCCGCGGTCAGTCCGGCCGATCAGCACTGGACCTCGACACCACACGCTGGTGCGCCGCCACGGGCCTGGCCGAGCCGCCTTAGCATCCACCAGTGGCGACGGCGTCCGGGGAGCGGTCAGCTCGCCGCAGCGAGTCGCCCCGCGGCAGCGGGTAAACTGTGGCGACTTGACCGATTTAACGGCTGGGCGGATTAACTGACCCGGCGGCGACAGGGACCAGCGCCGCCCGCGGCGTAACACCGGTAAACCGGCCCGGCGGCCAAGAGTCAGGCGCCAAGCGTTCGGCGCCAACGGGCCGCCACGGATACTCTGAACCTTCCACCGCACTAGCCAGCGCCGGCCGCGGCTGGCGATTTGAACATGCAAAGCTCCGCACGCGAAATGCCGGTCAAAAACCAGCAGCCACATGTCGTGGCCGAGAACCTGGCCGGGTTGCGGCTGCAGCGTGGGGACCTGGCGCCAATGCAGCGTGTAGCGCCCGCGGGGGGTCGCCGGCGGATTCAGCGGCGCCGGAGCGCCGGCAATGACGGCCAGTGTGGCCAGATTCCGCCCCGCGGTCTGCGCCAGAGCAACCGCGGGGCTAAGTGATCCCGTCGCGCCGGGACTGGCCCCCGGCGAAGCTGGCGGCGGCAGCGTCAGATGCTCAAGGCGCTGGCCGCGGGCCACCGTAAGCGCCAGAACCGAGTGGGTATTGCGGCGAAACGCCCGACGCAAGACGCCAGGGCTTAGAGCGGCGGTGGAACCGACACGCACAATAATATCACCAGGCTGCAATCCGCTGCGCAGCGCGGCGGGCGGCAATTGCAGACTCACAATCGCCAGACCCGTCGCGGGCGGCTCACGCAGCACGGTGAGCACCCGCTGATAAGCCTGTTGCAAGGCATCGCTGCGGGTTGCGGAGGACGCGCGGCGGGTTACCCCGAGGCTCGGTCGTGAAGGGTCGCTCACGGGAACGGCGCCAGCCGTACGATTCCGCCACGGCGTCAGGAGTATCAGAAGAAGAATTGCGGTAATAAACAGATCCCGGGCGTTATTTTGTTCACCGCGCATGAATGTCATCGGACAGGGGTTTTTCAAACTGAATCAACAGATCGCTGCGCATGGAATCCCAGCGTGTGCCAACCAGGTCGTATTCCAGGTCCAGCGCCAGATGCAGCATGGCGCGATGGCGGTTGAGCGTTTCCAAACGGATGTAGTCGTAGCCGTGCGTTTTCGCCCATTCATGCTGCGCCGCCAGCAAATGGCGGCCGATGCTCTTGCGGCGGTAATCGTTTTGCACGCCGATCAGCCAGTTATAAAAGACGTGCGGCTTCAGTTCGAAACCGATGCAGAATCCGACCGGTTGCCGATCCAGCGAGGCCAGCATCGCCAGCACATTGTAGCGCCCCTGGAAGCGGCGGCGAAAATAACTTTCATTTTCCGGCGGACGGAAAATCTGGTTATACAGCTCGACAATCACCGGCAACTGGGATTCGGCGACGATCATAATGTCGGGATGAATCATGCGGTTTTCCAGTGGTTTAGGGGGTGTCCGTCCCCTTTCCGGCCACCCGGAAAGCAGCGCGCGGCCAAGACCGGCCATGATGATACCGGAACCGCCGGTTCGTTCAAGACCGACCACCCGTTTGCCGGCCCATTTAATGTGCCGCGTTGCCCGCCGGCCGGGGCCGCATCCAGGCGCGAATCCCAGGGACGTTGTAGCTGGCTTCGGTCCCACCCGCCGCTGCGAACGTGAAGTGGCGTACCAGCGCCAACGGAACCGTATGAATCACACACCTCGGTCGCGATTTAAATCAATGGCAGATCGCATCGGCGATGGGGACATCGCCGGCTACGCCGCATCCAGGCGCGAACCTAAGGCGCGGTGTAGCCGGCTTCGGTCCCACCCGCCGCTGCGAACGTGCGGTGGCGTACCAACGCCAACGGAACCGTATGAATCACACCCCTCGGTCGCGATTTAAATCAATGGCAGATCGCATCGGCGATGGGGACATCGCCGGCTACGCCGCATCCAGGCGCGAACCTAAGGCGCGGTGGCGGGGCGCCCAACCGGTTCGGTCGCGGGGGGCGCCACAGCATGACGGCGGCACCACGCGGTCAGAGCGGTGATGGCCTTGGTTTCGTCCGCCGCGGTGGGCACCAGCCAACGTCCGCCATACCAGGGGCTGTGGAAAAAATGGTAACGGCGCGGATCCTGCCCAGCCGCCAGGATCAGCAGATACAGCGCGGTGGTGCGGCTGTCCCAATACGTCGGT
>JAKCCC010000471.1 GCA_021838985.1 Planctomycetota bacterium | reverse complement strand
GGCGCATACCGGGTGCGGTACTCTTCCGGCACATCCGCCAGCGGACAATGCGGCGGCGAAAGGTTGTAATAGAGAAAAAAGGGGCGGGTTGATTTGCGATGGGCATCGAGGAACTGCGCCACGCGCGCGGCCTCGAAATCCAAGCTCCATCCCGCCGGTGAAAATTCCGGTCCGCCATTTTCCGTGAAGTTTTGCCCGCTATGGCAGTGGTGCACGCGCGGAATCACGTAAGAATCAAAACCGATATCCGACGGCCAGGAATGGATGTGCCATTTGCCAATAGCGGCGGTTTCGTAGCCCTGGGCTTGCAGTAACTCCGGCAGGGTGGGGGCTTTCAGATGCGGCCTTCCGAAATCGGGATATTCCGGCATGTGGAATTCGCCCGGTCGGCCGGGATAAGCCACGTTCGCCACGCCGCCGGTGCAGGTGCGATTGTATTGGCCGGAAAGCAGCACGGACCGCGCCGCCATACAGACCGGGTAGTTTGTGACCGCCGTTTCAAAACGCACCCCTTCGGCCGCCAGGCGGTCAAGGGCGGGTGTGCGGATGACCTTATTGCCATAGCAGCCCACTTCGAATGCCCGCAGTTGATCGCATAGACAAAGAATAATATTCGGCTGTCCGGCCATCGGAACTTCTCCTGGCTGTTAGCCTTTCTCGCCACAACTTACACCGGGGCCACCTCGTTGCCAAACTCAGCTATGCCCGTCGGTCCCCGGCAATAAAGAACGAACCTGGCCAGGGCTTGGAGGGGTATGGCTGGAGCTCGTTAGCGCCGCGATTTGCGTCTGCAATTGTTGGATGCGCTTGGATATCCGCCGGCGCTCCCGCTGCAGGGCTTTCAGGCGCATCGCCGAAGCATACCCCTGAGCCTCGGCGATGCGGAAATTAACCTGCACCAGATCCACGCGCTGCGCCGCCAAGGATTCTTTCAGCAACGCCAGCAGATAAGCCCGCCGGCGGGCGGCGATGGCGGGAGGGTGGCCGGCGGCCAGGGCGGCGGCGTAGCGCAGGCCGACCTGGGCAAAGCTCCTGCGGGCGACGGCCAGCGCCAGATGAGCCTGCACCGTGGCCACCCAGGTGTGGCGCGGATCGTGGGGCGAAAGGCGTTTTTCCTTCCGTCGCCAAAACCGCAGCGCCTGAATATTGCCATCGAGCAGCGCCCGGCAGCGTGCCGCCAGCGCCTGCGCCTGCCAGCGCCGGATCTGCGGCGATGGGGCCGGTACGCCTGGGTGGGGCCAGGCCCGCAAGTGGTCTTGCGCCACCATGGCCAGCCAGCGCTGGTGATATTGCGCCCGCTTCTGGTCCAGATGTTCTTTAAAAGACCAAGCCAACCGGCGCAGACGGCGAAGCTCCGCCGGAGACCCGGCGCGAAAGTGCGCCGCGGCGTAATCCTCATCCACCCACGCCGCATCAAGCGCGCTGTAGCAGCGCTGCACTTGCGCCAGATCGCGGCGGATGCGCCAATCACTCCAAGGTCGGCGCCCGGCGTGTTCGAGGCGCCAAATTTGCCGGCGGGCCTGGTCCAGCCGGGCCGCCACCGGCAATTGTCGGCGGATGTACGCCGCCTCCCGCGGGTCATGCCAATATTTCGCCGCCGCCTGTAAAAACTGAACTTCCGACACCCGTCGGAACGTCACCGTCACGGGGATTTTGCCATTGCTGTTGAATACGCTCCACGGCAGCACGGCGGTGTTGCGGTAGTAGCGGAGGTTGGGATAAATCCAGTTATCGAAACAGAGCGGATGCTCCAGCAGCGCCTGCGAGCGATGAATAATGCCGCGAAACTGCAGGGCGATCTGGGGATCGTCCAGCAGGATGGCGTCGGGGGCAATGCGTTGCCCACCATGCGCGGTGCGGATTCGGGCCGGCACTTTAAACGGGCTGGGTGTGCCCAGGTATACCCAGCCAAAGGGGCCGATGGAGGTATGCCAACCGCGAAAGCTGAGCAACTCATCAAGCAGAAACACACGCCGTTTTCCGTGCCAGACGAACCGTACGAGGATCAGCACGGGTTGGCCGCGAAGCGCCGAAAAATCTTCCGGATTGGGCGCCCATTGGGGAGCGGGATGATAACCGATGCGGGCGAACGCCCGGCGCAAAATGCGACGCGTGGTCTGAATGCTCAACACCGTTTCATGCAGGAAGTTACTGGGCCGCCCGCATAGCGCGACATCCAGCCAGTTGGTTAAGTGCTCGTTCCAGAATGCGGCGGGAAGGGAGAATTCGTGCCGGGCCATATTGAGCGTCGGCGCAGCCAGCCTGATTGTCACCGGGGGCCGCGCCACCGGTGGGGCCGCGGTGGCGGCCAGCACGGGAGCCATTCCCAGCCCCACCCACAACCCCACCGCGGTTAGCCATTCGCCCAAGCCTGGGGGCGTGCCACCCGGCCGTGACCGGCAAGTCGTCATCTTAGTGGGATACTTATACTTAGCACCGGGCATATTCATTATTGGCCGCTACGTTATTGCTGTCCTAAAAATGGTGGGGCGGGACTCTTCATCGCCCGCAGTGGAAGCGACGGGCGGTGGGCGTCCGCAGCAAGCCATAGCCCCACACTAATCCCGATGACTATCGAGAGGGCTATGAAATCCACACGCCCTCTCATAGCCGAGAGGCTGCCCGTGCGCGGAAAAATTCAGCTACCCAAACGCGACGCCGTTGATCGTCGGCGCCAGGGGGATGCTTAAGCGCGATTCGTGCGGATTATACACCCGGCCGGTGGAATAGCGCACGGGCACGCCGTCCTTGGTATGCAGCAGGTGGTACCCGCCCTCATCCGGCAGGGGATCATAGGGGCCGATCACGCACTTGCCCATCGGGGTCGGCACGGTTAGCAACGGCACGCGGGTTCCCGGCGCCGCGGCCAGTTCGCGGAGAATCCGCTGGCTTTCCCGCAAGGTCAGCCGGTGCTGGGGCAGCGTGCCATCGGGGAAGGGATGAATCAGGTAATAGGGTTTCACGACCACAGGCCCGGAG
>JAKCCC010000470.1 GCA_021838985.1 Planctomycetota bacterium | reverse complement strand
GGGGGGCGGGAGATTCCGTCGCGGACCGGCGCCGGTAAAAAGGCGGATGGCGCTCGAACGTGAGAACAAATAAACACATGTTGAAGCGATCGGAGCCTCTGGCCAGGCAGATCGCCGCCATTCTGCGCCGGGAAATCATCGCGGGCTTTAAGGCCGGCCAGCGCCTGCCGGCGGCGCGGGACTTGGCCGCCCGCTTCGGCGTCAACGCCCACACGGTCCGCGAGGGCTTAAGCGTGCTGGCGCAGGAGGGCCTCATCGAAGGCCGCCCCGGCAGCGGCACGTATGTCAGCGACCTGAATAAACAGCGCCACGTGGCGGTGCTGGCGGAAGCGGATATTTCCGATTCGGGGACTTCTTACTTCTACCGCCGGGCGCCGCAGCAAGTGCTGCGTTTCTTGCGCGACCGCCACGTGCCGGTCCGCTTGTACACGGGCCACCTGGCGCCGGGCGATGATCCCCCTTCCGGGCTGACGTGCCGGGAATTTATCAGCGCCCTGGAGCGCCATCGCCTGTGCGGCGTCGTGGCCTTCGCGCCACACGAGATCTTTGACCCATGGGGCGAAAAGCTGCAGCGGCGGCATATCCCCGTGGTGGGCGGAAATCAGGCCTGCACGGGCCGGGTGGCGCACGACAACGCCCAAATCGTCAGCCTGGGGACTAACTACCTGCTGGGCCATGGCCGGCGCCGCCTCGCCCTGATGGAGTACCACTGGCCGGAGGACCGCCGCTCGAGATTTGTCGGGAATTTCCGGGCCATGATGGCGGCGGCCGGGATAGGGGCGAATGAACGCTGGATTCGCCGCGCTCCAACCCCCTGCGCCCCCCAGGCGGGTTGGGAGGAATTCCGGGCGATCTGGGCGGAAGGGCGGGAGAAACCCGATGGGCTGCTGATTTGCAACGACAACCTTTTTCCCGGCGCGGTGATGGCCATTTTGCAGCTGGGTATCCGCGTGCCGGAGGATCTGCTGGTGGTGACGCACTTTAATAAGGGTTCGGGCATGATCAGCCCGTTTCCAGTGGCGAAAGTGCAAATGGACCCGGAAGCCTACGCCCGGGCCGCGGCGGAAATGTTGCTGAAATTGATGCGCCACGAACCCGTGGAGAAAGAACGGGTCATTCCCTACGAGCTGGTGGAAACGCCTGGCGCGGCGGCGCCAGGCGAAGGCGAAACGAGAGGGGGACACGGGGAGGGGGTGGATGGACACGGGGACGCGGAGACACGGGGGCACGGCGACGCCATACCGTCGCCAGAGCTTGTCACCGTGTAGGAGAAAATGTTGCCAGCACCGCGTCGCAGAGTCGCTACGGCGACCTCCAGTCCCGATGAATCGGGATGAACGGGCGCGTGAGGCGTCCGCTGTAGCCGGCGATGTCCCTATCGCCGCTGCGAACGTACCCCGCCGGTGCGGAGACACGGCGAGGACCGACGACACGCGAAGCGAGAAACGGGTTAACCACCCAGGGTGGGACCATTGCGGCGGAGTGGGTGAACTCCGCAAGGTTAGCGGGTTAGCGGAAGGATCGTGAAAAAGGTGTTTTCGCGGCCTTCGCGGCGCAGTTTAGTCGCCAGGGCGACCGTGAGATGCGGAATTGCGAGCACCGCGTTTCAACGCGGTGAACCGATGGAGATAGGGCTTAGGTTGTAGGGATTAGCTTTTAGCGGTGCGGAAAAACAAAGTTGCAAGCACTGTGCCGAACCGGATTACGGAAAACATGGAAAACCGAAAACTGCAAGCGAATGGGCGCTGTAGCGGCCCAACCGTGTCTGGCCGGATTCGGCGGCTAAATTGTGGCCGAGGACTGCCGCTCGTGAGATTCAAAGCCGTTTTTTAAGGAGTTCCGCCATGTAGATAAATCGAAGTCATCCGCATAATGGTTCCGTTTGGGAAACCTCAAAGGTCGCCGTTCGCGGAGTTGTTGCGGCGGCAGTTCACCTTTTTCAAAGGGGTCCTTCATGTTCCGCTCATTGAAAACAGATCGCGGAGTCGCCAGGGCGACGAATTTAACCCTGGAAACTGGTAATACTGGCTCTCTTTTCAAGGAGATTACGATGAGAGCGTACTCAATCCTTCAATCCGTAGTCGCAGCCGTGTTGTCTCCGATTACCTGGCTGCTTACTGGCGTGGCCCTGCTCTTGAATTCCATGGTGCTGGGCCTGGCCCGGGGGCTGGGAGCCTATGGGGACCTGGAAGCCCTGGTCAGCCGCGTCGGATTCCGGTCGTGGCGGCGTCGTTTCAGGGGCGCGTTGGGGTTTACGTTGATCGAGCTGCTGGTGGTGATATCGATAATAGCCATTCTTATATCTATATTACTACCAGCGCTCGCCAAGGCCCGGGAATTGGCCAACCGCGCCGTCTGCATGGCCAACATCCGCGGGATCATCCAGTCCATGATTACCTACAGTCAGAGCAGCAGTGGCGTGCTGCCCTGCACCGGCGGCGGCGACTGGGACGGCGTGACCAGCACGCATGGCCCCTACACGAACAGCCCGGTCGGGTGCGCTTTCAACCCGTGGAATGGCTCTGGAGACGGGGCGTTTACCGCCGGGCAAGCGGTGAACGGTTGGTACGGGGTGCCAGGGTATGCAGGCACACCGAACCAGAACCCCCTGGCGTCCATGTGGATCATGGTGCTGCAGGGCTATACCACGCCGGGCAGTTTCATCTGCCCGTCCGACCCGCTGGCCGGTGGCCCGTCGCCGAAAAACCGCGAAAATACATCCTACCCGGGGGTAAATTTTACGAACCCACCCACCGGTTCAATGTCCAACGGGTACACCAGTGACACCATGGGCCAGGGGGAGAGCTATTCCATCGCCTTTCCGTGGTCGTTGGCCAACGGGCTCCAGAATCCAGCGCCCCCCGGTTGGTCGTGGACGCAGGGGCTTGTGGCCGGCCAATGGTGGACCACGAACGGCGCTGACAGTCAGGTTCCACTGGTCAGCGACATGGCGCCCGTCGACACCTCCACCGACACTGGA
>JAKCCC010000469.1 GCA_021838985.1 Planctomycetota bacterium | reverse complement strand
TCCGTCGCTGGTGAAGGTTCAAGCCGGCGCTTATACGTCCCCTGCGCTGCGTATTGACCGCCCCATCGTCCAAACCTTGCGCAGCGCCATGATCCAATGCGCCACCCGTGAATTCCAGCCGGATATTTTTCTGGTGGACCATCTGGCGGCGGGAATTTATGGTGAATTACTTCCCACCCTGCGCATGTTGAAGGCCCGGGATAATCCTCCGTCCATCGTTTTGGGGCTGCGTGACATCCTGGACGAACCGGCGGCGATAATCGCGGCTTGGCGCAAGGACAAAGTCTACGCGACCCTGCGCCAATATTACGATGCGGTGCTTATCTACGGTTGCCGCGAGATTTTCGACGCCGCTCTGCGGTATGGGATCAGCGCCGAATTTCCGGGGAAGATTCGCTACTGCGGTTACGTCCGTTCCGAGAAACCGCTCCGATCGTCAGAGCAGGTTCGCGCCGACCTGCGGTTGCAAAAGGAAAAATTGGTCGTGGTAACGGGCGGGGGCGGCCGCGATGCGTATCCGCTTCTGCATTCTTGCCTGGACGCCTTTGGCACCTGGGGTGGAACACTTCCCTTCGCGGCCGTGCTGATCACCGGGCCGCTGATGCCGCCGGCCCAGCGCGACCGCCTCCGCGGACGAGCGCAAGCGATGGGCGTACACTTATTGACCTATGTTGAAGATACGCCCAGCCTCAGTCAAGCGGCCGATTTGATCGTCACCATGGCCGGCTACAATTCCCTCTGCGAGATACTGGCCTTAGGAAAAAGGGCGCTGGTGGTGCCGCGTCCGGGACCGAGTGCGGAACAACGGATGCGGACCCGGATCTTTCAGGAGCGCGGCTGGATCGAGGCGCTCGCCCCCGGGGCCGCATCCGCCAAAACCCTGGCCCGGACCATCAGCGCCCTGTTGGAGCGGACGGACCGGCCGCGGATAACGCCGGCGCTGGATACCGCGGGGGGCGCGCGTGCCGCCATCGAGCTGGCGGCGTTGGTGCGAGCGAGGACGACGCTGCCGTCCGCACTGCCGGTTGGCGCCGCCGCTAGCGCCGGCGCCAACCATGCGGCGCCGATTTTCCCCTGGGGGCGTTTGCCGCCACATCCGCGGTGGGCGCCGCCCCGCTCCGTGGCGCTGTGGCGCCAGGGCCGTGGGACTCGAAATATGTTGGCGGCGCGACCCGCCTGATCCGGTGGCCACCGCCGCGCGGCCCAACCTGGCCGGAGCCAATCCATGTTGGAACCTAATCTTTCCCACAGCATCGCGTATTTGGTCAGCACCTGGCCGCGCCTCTCGGAAACTTTCATCCTCAATGAGGTCCTGGCCCTGGAGCAGCGGGGAATAGGCCTGCGCATTTTCACCCTGAAAGATCCTAAGCCCGGCCCGGTTCACGCGGCGGTAGCCGCCGTTCGCGCCAGGGTCTGCCGCCTGGCGCTCCGGGGAAACTGGGGCGGGACCTTGGCGGCCAATCTGCGGATACTGGTTCGCACGCCGGGCCGTTATCGGCAGGTTCTGGCGGAAGCCGTGGCTGAGTTGATCCACACGCGGCGGCCCACGGCGTTGCGGCACTTTCTCCAGGCGACGCGTCTGGCGGACCTATTGGGGAAGGAGCCGACCGTTCACCTCCACGCCCACTTCGCTTCCACGCCCGCTTTGGTGGCCAAATGGGCGCACCAGCTAACGGGACTTCCGTACAGTTTCACCGCGCACGCCAAGGATATCTACACCGGCCAGACGGACGCGCTGCGCTCCCGGATCGAGCAGGCCGCCGGGGTGATCACCTGCACTCAATACAACTATCGCTATCTCGCCGGGCGCTTCGGCCCCTGGGCGGAGCAAAAGGTCCGCTGTATTTACCATGGCCTGGACAGCGCCCAGTTCTCATTCCGCGCCGCGCAGCCCCCCGCCGACACCGCCACACTGGTCCTGGCGGTAGCCCGGCTGGTGGAAAAAAAGGGCCTGACCGACCTGATTACAGCGGCGAAAGTGCTGCGGGAAAGGGGCCGGCGGCTCCAAGTGGAGATTATCGGCGAAGGTCCCCTGCACAGCGCCTTGCGCCTACAAATCACACGCCTGGACTTGAATGAATGCGTCCACTTGTTGGGCGCGCAGTCCCAGGAGCAGGTGCAGGCGGCCTACCAGCGAGCCGCTATTTTTGTGCTGCCCTGCGTGGAAACCGCCACGGGCGATCGGGATGGGATTCCCAACGTATTGCTGGAAGCCATGGCCAGCGGCGTGCCGGTGATTACGACGCCCATCTCGGGCATTCCGGAACTGGTGGAGGGGGGCGTCAACGGCCTGTTGGTGCCGCCGCGGGATCCACAAAATCTGGCCGTGGCCATGGCGTGGTTGCTGGATTCGCGCGAAACCCGCCTCCGCTTCGCCCGCGCCGGACGGGCCAAGGTTGAATCCGCATTTTCCCTCTCCCGCAGCTCGGAACAGATAGCGGCTTTTTTCGACCAGGTAAAGACGGCCCCCCGCCCGGGGCGCTGGACCGCATCGCTGGCCGGTGTCGGCGCCCCACGCGCGCGAGTTAAGACGGCATGAATTGTCTGTACCTGTGCTGTGATGACCGGATTGATCTCGCCGGAAGCAAGGGCGCGGCGGTTCATGTGCGCGCCATGGTGCAAGCCTTGCGGGAACTGGGCCATGGCGTATGGGTTTTCGCCAGCCAGGTTAGCTCGCCAGAATCTTTCCAGGCCTTAACCGGCGCCGCCGCGCGCTCAGCCCCCACGACTTTCTGGCAGGGGGCCTTGGAGCGGGCAATCCACACCGGTAATAAAGTCTTGGGACCCGGCTCCCGGCGCGGCCGGCATTGGATTCGCAGGCTTCATGTAGCCGCCTGCGGCCAGGCGCTGGGTAAGGCCGCTACGGATCCACGGCCGGACTTTATTTATGAACGCTACTGCCTGTGGGGAACCGCAGGGCTCCGTCTGGCGCGAAAATATTCCGTGCCCCTGGTGTTGGAGGTAAACGCTCCGCTGGTTGACGAGCAGG
>JAKCCC010000468.1 GCA_021838985.1 Planctomycetota bacterium | reverse complement strand
GGATAGCTGACTACACCCGTTCCAAAGTCAGAAAGATGAAATGTTGCTGCGTACCGGTGGGCTTGGTGTGCAGGTGGGATACTTGGTCAACGACACGAAACTCCGCACCGAACTGGGTTGCCAGGCCGGCCGCATCGTAGTGGCAGGTATCCAGTCCACTGCAACGCGGTGGCGTATCCAGAGCGAACGTACCGACAATTAAGCGGCCACCCTTCGGCAGCGTGCGGGCGGCCAATTCCACGTAACGCTTGCGGTCCGCCGGATCCGTCAGAAAATGAAAAACCGCGCGATCATGCCAGACATCGAATGGACCGAGATCCTGAGCCTCCGTGATATCCGCGATAATCCACTGGATTCGGTCCGCCCGTTGCGCCAGCCGCGCCTGGGCCTTGGCCACCGCGGTGGCCGAAATATCCAGCACGGCTATCTTCTGGTAGCCGCGATCCAACAACTTTTCCGGCAGGCGGGAGGTTCCGCCGCCGACATCAATCACGCGTCCCCGACCGGGCGAAGCTTTTTCGATAAGCCTGAACGAAAGTTCCGGATCGGATTGATACCAGCCCAGTTCGTGATCCGGGTGCTTCGTGTAAACGGTTTCCCAATGTTGTTTTCGATTCATCATCAGCCCTCCGATACTGGCACTTTGGCTCCCTCGTACGGGGCCGGTCCGAAAAACCACCGCCGCGGTAGCACGGTGGACCAGGGCGAGCCGGAGAATCGGAGCACCATCGGCCAGCAACCGGCAACGCGGATCGCTGAACGCTGATCGCTCAAGGCCTACGTGACCGCTGGTCACGGGATCGGCTTTCGAGTCCTTACCCGCGGTGTGCTATCGACAAGCACGCGCCACCGCAGCATCAGGCCAGCCGGATCCGCGGGTCGGCCCAGGCGCAGGCGAGATCCGCCAGCAGATTCAGCAGCACCAATCCTAGAGTATAGACCAGCACAATTCCCAGCACCAGCGGAATGTCTTTGTCCAGGCAGGCGTTCACGAAAACTTCCCCCAGGCCCGGGATGGCGAAAAGTTTTTCCACGACGAACGACCCGGTCAAAATACTCGCCGCTGCCGGCCCGAGGAACGCCAGTATGGACAGCGAGGCATTGGGCAGAATATGCCCGCTGACCACCCGCCATGGGGGCAGCCCCTTGGCCCGGGCTGTGCGCACAAAATCCGCGGTCATCACGTCCCGCACTCCCGCCCGAGAAAGGCGGGCGATGTAAGCCAGATACGGCAGCGCCAACGTCAGCGCCGGCAGGATAAGCTGCTGAAGGGTTCCCCAGCCGCCGGGCGGAAGTACGGTCAGATCGACCGCGAAAAGCAGCAGCAAGGCTGAGCCGATGACAAAATTGGGCATGCTGATGCCGAACTGCGTCGCGACGGTCAGGGCCACGTCCGGCCAGCGACCCTTCAGCAGCGCCCCGACCGTACCCGCGGCCACTCCCAGCCAGAGCGCCAGCAGCAAGGCCAGTGCTCCGAGCGCCATCGACACCGGCAGCGCCTGGCGGATCACGGCTCCGACGCTGAAGTTTTCATAGCTGATCGTCGGCCCGAAGTCGCCGTAACGCACGAGTCGCCAGGCGTAGGCAAAATAAGCCCGCCCGGGATCATTTAGTCCGTAGCGCTGGCGCAGCGCCCGCAGGATGGCGGGCGGCGGTTGCTTTTGGCCAATGAACGGATCGCCCGGCGTGGCCATCAACAGCCAGAACGTTGCAGTATACACCAGCCCCAGTACCAGAACGGATTGCAGCAGGCGCCGCAGAATAAAGCTTTTCATCGCAGTCTTGCCAGTAGCCAGTACCGTTAGGTTATAGGTTTTAGGTTATAGGTTAAGGCTGCGTCCCCCCGGCCTCCAACCTAAGACCTAGAACCTCGCCCGCTGGCGCCGATGAATATATTTCAGCAGGGTAATCAGGCGCACATTCAGGTTCAAGCCTCCGACCCGTCGGCCGTTATACAACATCCCATCCAGGGCCTGGAAAAGCGGCAAGGCGGGCATTTGCTGTTCCACCAGGATGGCTTCTGCCCGCCGCAGCAGTTCGAAACGCCGGGTCGAATTGGCGGTGCGGCCGGCTCGCTCCAGCAAAGCGTCGTACCGCGCATCGGAAAAGCCGGATAAATTATTGGGGTTGCCGGTGCGGAACAGATCCAGCCACGTGGTCGGATCCATGTAGTCGCCGTACCAATCCGCGCTGGCGATATCGAAATGCCCCTGCACCATATCTTGATGAAAAATCTTGCTTTCCTCCTGGGTGATGCTGCTACGTACACCCAGTTGGGCACGCCACATGGCGGCGACCGCCTCGGCGATGCGCGCATTCATGGGGGCGGCGGTGTTGGTTAAAATTGTCAGACGCGGCAGGCCGCGCCCCTCCGGATATCCGGCCGCGGCCAGGAGCCGCCGCGCCTGGTGCACATTCCGGGTCAGTCCCCGCGGGCTGTGATAGCCGGCGATGGTTCCCGGCGGCACCAACACGTTCACAGGCCGCTGCGGCAACCGCGTGATGTCCCGCACGATGGCCCGCTTGTCCAGCGCCAGATCCAGCGCCAGCCGCACCCGTGGGTCGGCCAGAGCCTTATGCCGACAGTTACACAAGTAGTAATAGGTTCCAAACACCGTACGGTAATGCACATCGTGCCGCCGTCCCCGCTGCGCCAGGCGCACCAATTCAGGGGCGAAATTGCCGGGCAAGAAGGAAAGCACATCCACCATGCCACTGCGGTAGGCCAGAAAGGCGGCCTGGGCGTCGGGATAATTGGCGATGCGCAGCCGCCGACAAGGCACGTCCCGCCGGTCCCAATAATACGGATTCCGCCGCAGCGCCAGATATTGATGGAAGCGCCAGGCGGTTAGCTCATACGGTCCATCGGTAACCAGGTGCGGCGGGCGAGTCCAACGGGGATTGTAACTGATGTGGCGGCCGTGGCGCACGGCGAAACCCCGCATCGCCTGGGGATTCAAGGGAAAAAAGGGCGGAAACGCCAGCAGACTC
>JAKCCC010000467.1 GCA_021838985.1 Planctomycetota bacterium | reverse complement strand
CGGACACAAGGCGGTCCTATGTCCAGTCCTTGCCGGAATTCTGCCGCCTGGCGGGATGGGCTGCGTTGAAGCAACGGACCGATCCCTGGCCGCAATTCCCATCGCCTTGGTCGCGCCGGTTAAGTTGTCGACCTAACCACTATCTAAATGATAGCGGCCGCGCAAGCAAATGCAAGCGCCTCAGGTATCGTGCGGCAGACGCTGGATTTCCTCTGCGGTGAACACCGGGCCTTCTTTGCAGACGTACACCGAACCAATGTTGCAGCGCCCGCACTTGCCCAAGCCACATTTCATGCGATTTTCCAGCGTCGTAAAAACATCCCGGTCACGGAAGCCGCTCTGCCGCAGGCTCTGGAGGGTAAAATCGATCATCACCGGCGGTCCGCAGACTATGGCGATGGAATTCGCCGCCACCGGCTTGACCGCCGCGACCAACTGCGGCACAAAAGCGGTATAGCGGCGCTGCGTGGAATCGAGCTGCGTGGCGGCGGGATCATGCCTGTTAATCGGCCGCCAGCCTTCCTCCGCCGCATCCTGGCTTAAGCCCCGTCCATTGGCGTTCGGCTTCCAATCAATGCACAGCCGCAAATCCAGATCTGTGCGCTTTTCCCATGTGGCCAGTTCTTCTTTGTAGACTAGATCCGCGCTGGTTTTGGCGCCGTAAACGACTGTGATTTGGCCATAGTCGGCGCGATGATCCAGACAATACGCCAACACGCTGCGCAACGGCGGCAGACCGATGCCACCCGCGACGAACAGCAGATTTTTCCCCTTCCATGCCGCCACAGGAAAACTATTGCCATAGGGGCCTCGGAAACCCAGCGTGTCGCCGACATCCAGGCGGCGCAGGGCGCGCGTCACCCGGCCGGCGGCGCGAAACGTACATTCAATATAGCCCCGTTGCGTGGGACTGCTGGCGATGCAAAAGGTGCTTTCCCCCTCGCCCAGGGCGCCATATAAACCAAATTGTCCGACGCGGAAATCGAATTTCCCCCCTTCCTCCGGATCGGCGAATTCCAGACGCAGCGTGCGGACATCCGGCGCTTCTTCCCGCCAGGCCGCGATTTTCATCAAGTAGGGCCGATAAATATTGGGTGAGTTGGCCGGCGCCCCGGCCGCAACGCCCGCGGCCGCAGCGCGATCCAGCGCCGGCGCCGCCACGCTTACCGCCGCAGGCGCCAGAGCGTCCAGCGCCACGAGGTTCGCCAGCAGATCCAGACCGGCGGGGCATTGGCGGATGCACCGCCCGCAGCCGGTACACAATAATCGTCCGAATTTTTCCGGATAATAGCGAAACTTGTGGTTGAGCCGCTGCCGCCAGCGGCTGGCGCGGTCTGGCCGGGGATTGTGGCCGGAAGTGTGCCTGGTAAAAAGTCCAAAGGTGCAGGCATCCCAGTTTTTTTGGCGCACGCCCTCCGAACCATGCATCTGCTCCTGGATGTCGAAGCAATGGCAAGTCGGGCACACAAAGGCGCAGGTGCCGCAGGATACACAGGCCGCGGCCCAATCCTTCCACATCGGATCATCGAAATGTTCCCGTAACGCCCCCGCCACGCGTTGGGAATCGAAACGTCGCGGCGAATTGGCCCGCCATTGCTTTCGCCGGGCCGCCACTACCGCGGGATCGGGCGCCGCGGCGGCTTCGTGCGCCGGGATCACGGCCAGCAATTCTTCACCAACCGGCGTATGCGCTTCGGCCCAGAAGCGGCCATTTTCCCATTCCGTCAGCAGCACATCGCCACTGTTCTCGCCGGTGGGATCCACACCGACGCAGCTGCAGAAACACGCCGCATCCACCGGCTGCTGACATCCCAGCACCACGAACGCAAGATTCTTGCGCCGCTGTTCAAAAAAAACATCATGGCTGTCCCAACCGAACAGAGGCGCCAGAATTTCCGGCGCCGCGGCATCGCACGGCCGCGCTCCGAAGATGATCGTCGGCCTGAAGTTCAAATTCGGATCGGCGATGGAGATAGCGCGACCCTCACGGGTAATCCGCAGCAGCGGCTCGGTGCGAGGAAACCAGGCTTGCTTCGGGCTTATGACCGGCAGCCCCCGCCCCAACCCCGTGGCCACGGGATCAGCCGTGGTCAATTGCCGATATTCGGTGCGCCCTGGCGCCACTTCCACCGGCGCCAGGATGCGCCTCCCCGCGGCGAGCAGGGCGCTTAGCCACCGATCGAGGCCCACCCGTGAAAGCATGGTTGAAGTTCGCGCGGCCGCGATGGCGGTGTCAGGTCGGCCGGTGGTAACGGTAAGGACAGTCATGGTTTTACTCTAGAGAATGAACTCCGCCCGGTCGTCGGTCCGGAAATCGGATTGCAGCGGCGCTGCCGCCGGATCCATTCCGGAACGATATCCAAAATTTTTCCACACCGAGCGCATCATCGCCGCGTCCAGCAAGCCCAACGGTATGCCGGCCGGACACGCCTCCTGGCAGGAGCCGCAGCCAACGCAACGACCCGCGAGGTGGAACGCCCGGATCAGCTGCCAGGCGAAATTGCCCGGCCCATCGGCGGCCGTGGGAAACCACTGCGGCACATTCTTATCCATAAAGCACTCGTGGCAGTTGCATAACGGGCACGCACCCCGGCAGGCGTAACACCGGATACACTTCTGCGTCTGCTTCATCCAGAACGCCCAGCGTTCTTCCCGGGGCTGGGCCATCAGTCGGTCCAGCGCCGCCCACAGGCCGGTGGTGGAGGCGCCGGGGTCCGACGGCGGGACCGAGGCCTCCGCGGCTTCGATTTTTTTTAGCGCTCCGGGCGGATCGGCCAGCCCCAGGAACTTGCCCGCCCCATCCACGGCAAAAGCCACGACCCGACCGGGATCCAACTGTTTTTCCTGAATCAATACATTCATCGCCAATGCTTCGGCCCGCCGGGTGATGACCCCGAGGGGCTGGATCTGGCGGATCTCCGGATGCTTAAAAAGACGGGCCAGATTGCCAGCACGCGGCGGGACCACCAACTCCACGAGGGCTTGCGGATCAAC
>JAKCCC010000466.1 GCA_021838985.1 Planctomycetota bacterium | reverse complement strand
GAGAACCGCGAGACCGCCGGCGCTAAACAGAGCGATCGGCAGGCGCAACGCCGGCCGGATCAACTCCAGCAACCGCCGGCCTTCGGCGAAGCGCACCGCGGCACGCTGCACCTCAAAACGCAGCAACTGACGGTAGTTTTCATCACAGCGGCCCTGGCGCAATTGTTCGAGCGAGACGTGGAAGCGGCGCAGGGACTCCGCCGGCAGATAGACGCGATCGCGCTGAAGCAAATCGCGGCGCACATCCTGCCAGAAGTTGGTTAACTGCAAAGCGGTGCACGTCTGGTCGGACAAGGTCTGGCGCTGGGCATCCCGGTAGCCGCACAGATACAACACGAGCCGTCCCACGGGATCCGCACTGCGTCGGCAGTAGTCGAGAAGCTGCGGGAAGGTTTCATAACGGCGCACCCGCTGATCCTGTTCAAAGGCGGCGATCAGGTCCAGGAACGGCTCCACCGGAATATGGTGGCGCTGGATGGTATCGGTCAGCGCGGTGAAGACTGCGGTCTGGACTTTTCCGGCGTAGCAGTCCAAAGTCTGGCGCCGGAAGTCCGCCAGGCAGCGCAGGGCCAGCGCCTGGTCGAGGACCTCGTCACCCAGATCGTCAGCGGTGCGGCAGAAAGCGTAAATATTGCAGAAATCCTGCCGCAGGTTTCGTGGGACCAGATGAGAAACCACGGTGAAATTCTCATAATGCTGGTGGGCCAACCGCCACGTGTAGCGCCGCGCCGCGGCGGCATCCGTCAGCGGTTGCCAGGCCATTCGCACCGTTTCCGGAACGGCGGACAGGGGCGGCACGCTCGGGCCGGTTGACGACAGTACGGGCTGCGTAGACATAAGGTATTCCGCGGCAAAAAGCTTACCGTTGCCAGAGGATTTCCGCGGCTTCCAGGGGAACGGCCACACCGGCGCGGTGGGGCACGAGGCGGGGCGTATAGTCATCGGCCGGGCGGACGGCTTCCAGAGCCGCTTGATAAACATAGCCGCCTGCTGCGCCGGGAATGTCGCGCACGCGACGCATTAGCTCGCGGACCGGGGGGCCGCCATCGACGCCGTTGGCGTAAAGCTCCACCTGTACGTCCCCGGGGGCCAGAGCGCCCAAGTACACCTGGACTTCAAAGTCATGGCGGCCCGCCTCGGTTCGCACACGTCGCTGGCCGAACCGCAGGGCCGGCCATTGCTGTTGCAAGCCTTGTCGCCACCGCAGCACCTCTTCGCCGCCGGCGCCATGGGCGGCGGTGCGGGCGCGATAGAGCGCCGCCGCGGGCAGATAATGCTTTTCGACGTATTCGCGCACCGCGCGATCGGCGGAAAAACACGGGGTCAGACGCGCCATACTCCGGCGCATCCGGCCCACCCAGGCGGTGGGGATGCCCTTGGCATCGCGGGCATAAAATTCCGGAATGATCTGGTGCTCCAGCAAATCATAAAGCTGCTCCGCGTCCGCGGCATCCCAGGCGGGATCGTCGCCGTGTTCGCGTCCATCGCCGATGGCCCAGCCCACATCCGGCGCATAGGCTTCGGCCCACCAGCCATCGAGCGTAGACAGATTCAAGCCGCCATTGACCAGCACTTTCATCCCGCTGGTGCCGCTGGCTTCCCAGGGCCGCCGGGGCGTATTGATCCAGACATCAACGCCTTGCACCAGGCGCTCCGTTAAAAGCATGTCATAATCTTCCAGAAAGACGGCGTGGCGGCGGACATCGGGGCGCCGGACAAATTGCACCCACTGCTCAATCAGTTGCTGACCGGCCGTATCGGCCGGATGCGCCTTGCCCGCGACGATCAGCTGCACCGGGAATCGGGCATTATTGAGCAGCCCGGCTAACCGGTCGGGATGGTGCAACAGAAGATTCGGCCGTTTGTAGGTGGCGAAACGGCGGGCGAAGCCGAGAATCAAGGCATCCGGATCAAAGACATGATCGACCTGGGCCAGGGTTTGCGGACTGGCGCCGGCGGCGGCCCACTGCGCAGCCAGGCGCTGACGAACATATCCAGCCAAGGCGCGGCTGGTGACGGTCCGCATCCGCCAGAGGTCTTCATCGGAGGTTTGCCCCAGGCCACGCTCGAGATTTTCCGTTTGCGTGGTGCATAGCCAACAACCCGGGCCGCAGGCGGAGGTCCAAAACTCATCCGCGGCCGCGGAGTCCCAGCTGGGCATGTGCACGCCGTTGGTCACATGCGTGACCGGCACCTCTTCCAGCGGCCAACGCGGGAATAAAGGAGCAAACAGGTTCCGGCTGACCTGCCCATGCAGACGGCTCACGCCATTGACCGCGCCGCTGCCGCGCAGCGCCAAATAGGCCATATTGAAAGGTTCGGTGGAATCCGCGGGATTCAGGCGACCTAAGGCCAACAATTCCTCGAGTGGGATTTGCAGCCGCTCGCGCGCGTAACGACCGAGATACTGGGCGATCAAATCGGGCGGAAAGCGGTCAAAGCCCGCGGTCACCGCGGTGTGGGTGGTGAAAAGATTGCCAACGCGGGTGGCGGCCAGCGCTGCCGCGAAGGACAGTTGGCTGCGCCGCTGGAAGCTGTGGGCGCGTTCCAGCACGGCGAAAGCGGCATGGCCTTCGTTTAAGTGGCATACTTCGGGGTTCAGCCCCAAGGCTTCCAGCAGCCGCCAACCGCCAATGCCCAGCAATATCTCCTGTTTAAGCCGCAACTCCGGGCCGCCACCGTAAAGCTCGCTGGTGATGCCTCGGCGGGTGGGCGGATTGGCGGCATCGTTGCTATCGAGCAGGTAGAGCCAGGTTCGCCCGACGCGCACCTGCCAGGCCCGCAGCCAGACCGAGTAACCCGGCAGCGCGATTTCAATCCGTAGCCACTGGCCATTGGGCTGGCGCAGCGGTCGAATGGGCAACTGACCCGGCTCATTATACGGATACAGCGCCTGCTGCCTTCCGTGCTTGTCGATGAGCTGGCGGAAATAGCCCTGTTGATAGAGCAGTCCGACCCCCACCACCGGCACCCCAAGATCACTGGCGGCTTTCAGC
>JAKCCC010000465.1 GCA_021838985.1 Planctomycetota bacterium | reverse complement strand
CGCGGTTGATGGATTTACCACCCGCGCCGGCACCATGCACGTATCGTACGGGGGCATCTGGTTTATAATCCTGACCACCTGGCTGTACCCGCCATAATCCTTTGATAAGCCCTCCTGATTGGTATCTGTCGTGCCGTTGACCGGGCCGAAATGAGTGGTGTACGTGAAAATATTATCGCCGTTTTCACCGACATAGGGCGAGGTTTCCCAAGTCACGTGATCATCGCCGAAACCGACATTCTGGCCATCGCCGGCGTGATTACCGGAGTTGTAGATGTACGGCCCGTAGGTATTGGCCGTCGGCAAAGTAGTGGTGATCCGCTGAAACACGCCCATCCCTGGGCCATCGCCAACCGACGCCGGATCGCCGGCTGTGCCGCCATCAAATGGGGCCATATCGCTGACCAGTGGCACCTGGCTGTTGGCGTAGGTGGTGGTCCACCAATCCATCACCTCGGCTGTTTGGTTTGGACCGGCCAGGTTATTACTGGAAATCCAGCCCCATGGGCAGGCGAAGGAATAGCTTATCCCTTTCCCATAGTTCTCCATAAATCCGTCGCCGGCCTCGTTACCAACCACGTCGCCAAAATCGCCCACAGCGGTTTGGACATTTCCGCTTACGTCATATTCCAAAGACGGTTCTCCGCCGATGGCGTCGGACGGGCAGATGAAACTGGCCGGCGTGGTAAAACCTTCCAGCACCATTATCCACGGACCGGCCAAGGGCTGGGCCACGGCGGTGCGGTGGTAGGGGTTGCCTGTTTCGTACCACTCCTGCACCACATTCTGGGCCGTCTGGCCCACCCGGAAGAGAGTGCCCGGTGAGTAGCAATCCGGGTTCGTCGGCATGTTCACGATTCGCGCGACGTTGCTGGTCCATTCGTTGGCGTAGGCCTCTGGGAACCTGCTGTTGTTACTCTGAGCATACGTCACCATAGACTCGATGATCCCCCTAACATTCGCCATACAGACCGCCCGATTAGCCAGTTCCCGCGCTTTGGCCAAGGCGGGTAACAAAATACTAATAAGGATGGCGATTATCGAGATCACTACCAGCAGTTCGATGAGCGTAAAAGCAGTTTTCAGCCCCAGATTCGCGGTTTTCAGTGAACGGAACATGACCGGCCCCTTGGCGACAGTCGCCCCTGCCTCGCGGGCGCCTGCGAAAGATGAAAATGGCGACAACACTACGTATGTGGCGCCCATTCCGAACGGCGGCGGAGCAGTTGAGTCGCCCCGGCGCTCCCCGGCGGCCTCGCCGGGGGTGGAGTCCCCGGGAACGCCAAAATCCACCACTTTCAGGACAGAGCCGGCGAGAACTCCGGTTTCCAGGCCCCGGTTTTCAGCTTTCAGTGAATCTAAGCTCTGGCGCGTACCCATGACCAAACTCCTGTAAAAAAAGCCTCAACTTAACAACTATCCCGCACGCCGGGAACTTTCTTTGAAAACACCGCCATCCAATTCCCAAATATCGTATTTCATCGCCCCGCCGCTTGCCATTTCCTTTAGTACGCCCACCAATTATTGGACGCGGCGACAGGATCCACCGTCCGCGCCGGCACCATACAGGTGTCAAAGGGTGGCGCTAAGGTGGTAATATGCACGGGCTGCCAAAGGTCACTCGACAAACCGACCTGGTCGGTGTCTGTCGTGCCATTCACCACGCCCGTGGCGGTGGTGTACGTGAAAATATTATCGCCGTTTTCACCGACATACGGCGAGGTTTCCCAAGTCACGTGATCATCGCCGAAACCGACATTCTGGCCATCGCCGGCATGGTTACCGGAGTTGTAAATGTACGGCCCGTAGGTATTGGCCGTCGGCAAAGTAGTGGTGATCCGCTGAAACACGCCGGCTTGCGGCCCCCAGTCAGCGTTAGCCGCTGGCTCGTTGTTGGTGGGGGAACCATCTTCCGGCGCCATGTCGCTGGCCAGGGGCACTTCGGTATTGGCATAGGTGGTTGTCCACCAGTCGCCGACGCTCATCATCCCATTGCTGCCGACGTACTGGCCGGTCGCCGCGTCCCAAGCCCAGGGACAGGCGAAGGAGTAGCTGTTTCCCTGGCCGTTATTGGACATAAACGCATTGCCCGCTTCGGTGCCGGGCGGGGTATCCCCAAAATTACCCTGAGCGCTCTCGGGGATGCTGGTTCCGTTACTTAGGTAGAGGTCATATTCCACCGACGGATGCCGGCCGATGGGATCGGACGGGCAAATGAAACTGGCCGGCGTGGTGTAGCCCTGCAGCACCAAGAGCCAGGGGCCGGCCAGGGGCTGGGCCGAATCCACCCGCACGGGAGAATACCACTCCTGCACGGTATTCAGGGCGGTCTGGCCGGCAAACCACAGCGCCGACTTGTTCCAGCTCCCCGCCCCGGATCCCGGGTTGCTCGGCGCGTTGGTTATAGCCCCGTTATTTGTGTGCGCCGGGGCTTCCGGGAACGTGTTGTTGTTGCTTTGAGCGTACACCGTCATCGCCTGGATGATCCCCCGGACATTCGCCATACAGACGGCCCGGTTGGCCAGTTCCCGCGCTTTGGCCAAGGCGGGTAACAAAATGCTAATAAGGATCGCGATGATTGAGATCACCACCAGCAGCTCGATCAACGTAAAGGCGGAAGGACGAAGGCGGGGGGCGGAAGGTAAAAAGTCCGACGGCCCTGCGCCGGTTTCCAGTTTTCGGCTTTCAGTTCCCAGCCGGACCAACTCCCTGTAGGTATGGACCACCACAGACCTCCGGCCGCCGCCCAAGCGTCGGAATTCGTGCGAGTGCACCACAGAAACGCTGTCATCCGGAAGTAAATCCTGCCGTACCATAAAGCATCTCCTTTTGAACCTGCCTCGCCAAAGGCGAGCCTTCGACCCGCGGAAATGTCGCCAAAGACGACTCCTTGACAGGCCCGGGTCGCGCGACCCGCGTCAAACCTGTTTCCGCTGCTTCATCGCGTTAGAAGTTGCCGTAGCGACCCTGCAACATGGTGCTGGCAACTTCGCTCTTTCC
>JAKCCC010000464.1 GCA_021838985.1 Planctomycetota bacterium | reverse complement strand
AGCCGCTGCGCGCTGTCGGTCAGGTTGCGGGCCAATTGGTCGGCGCGGAGCGCCAGGCTTTTCTGCCGTCGGGCGAGCTGGGCCAAAGCGGTGCGTTGTCGCGGCGGCAATTGGGACGGGGTCATGCCAATGGTCCGCGGCGCCAGAGAACCGAGTTGCCGCTGTAAAACTTCCTGACGGCGGAGCAGGCGGGCGGTTTGCATTTCGAGGGAAGCCAGGCGTCCGGCCGCCCCCAGCCGTTGCAGCAGTTGCTGCATGATGACAATGGCGCGTTGCTGCCCGCCGACGGCGCGGGCGGCGGATTTTACCGCAGCGGGGAGCGGCGCCGGTCGCCGCAAACCCAGGTGACCCGACCAAGCCTGCCCGCCCACTGGTCGCCGAGGAGGGCGACTCGACGAGGCGAGCGGGGCAAGTCGGGCGCTCCGGGTAGCGGCGTGACGCAGGGCCGCGGCGGCGCGGGGCAGGAGATGCTGGCTGACCTGGGCCATTTGGCTGGCACCAAACCGGGCCAGCTTGCCCATCGCCCGTTGACTTAAGCCGTTGCGGGCGGCCATTCGCTCAATGCGGCGAAGGGTGCCGGCGATGGAAGCGGCGCGTGCCGCCTCGGCTGCCTGGTGGCGCGCCAGTACCGCCAGGGTGGCACGCTGGGCCGGAGTGATTTGACGATTGCTCCGCAGGAAATGTGCAATGGCCTGGGTGCTAGCCTGCGTGTGCCGCTGGCTCTTAAGCAGGCTTTTCAGCGCCGCCCGCACGTCGCGCAGATCGGCGCGAAGTTCCGCTTCAATTTCGGCCCGGGTCCTGATGACCACCCGCAATGGCGCAGATAAGACGAGCGGATGAGTGCGGACCGCTCCGGCGGCATTCTGGACACGGTAGTTATCACCGACCTGGGCGTAGACATCGATGCTTTCGCCAGCCCGCGGTTTCAGGCCTTTCAAGCTCCAGATAGTCCGGGTGGCTCCCCGCACGGTGCGGGTGGCCGGGTCGAAAACCAGACGCTGCCAACGCAGGGGAAGCGTAAAGAGCGGCGGGCTGCTGGGCGGGGCGATGGTGCGGCGGCCGAGCAGGGCCGGTGGGGTCAGCCCCAGGTCGTCGCGTGCCTGGATATGGATGGAAAGCGTTCCGTCAGGTGTGGTCTCAACGGTATGGCCGGGATGAGTGATCCAGATGCGGGGGGGGGCGTCCGGTCGCACGTTAAGTTGAATTAAACCACCGCGCCGATTCGCGATGCCGCTGCGATCGATGAGGCGGAGTTGCGCCGCGAAGGATTTTCGGGCGGAAAAAATGAGCGTGGCCTGATTGGGCGCCGGTTCCTGAACCTTCCAGAAAACCGGCAGCGGCACGCCGGTACGGGCGTCCCGAAGCTCTACCGGGCCGGTCGCAAGCGGTGCAGCATGGTGGGCCAGTCCGCGGCGACCCGGGGCGGCGCTGCGCTCTGCCCCGGTCCGCCGTAGCGGATCCGCCCCCCAGCGGACTGGGGTGATGGCGCGGCGTAGGGCGGGACCGGCAGCCAGCGGCTGGTCACTGCGCAGCTGGATTACTACCGTGGAGCCGACGATCGCCTGGGCCGACGTGTTCATTAGATTGACCACGTACGGGGGAACCGTGGGCGCGTATGCGGGCGGAGAAATTCGCGCCATTAGACTGACGATCCTTGGGCGGGGTGCGAGGAGGATGCGCTGCCAGGGTTCGCGGGTATCATCGCCGGCGGCAGCGCGGACTTGAAGCACCGCCCCGACGGGAACGATCACGGTGGCAAATCGGGTTCCGTGGCGACGCCCCTGCCAAGTCATCAGCTGGGCCGGCAACGGGCGACCGTCCTGCCGCAGTTGCAGCCAGACGGGCAAACCGGGATAAAATCCGCGGTTGACGCGTGCCTGCAACGGCAGCGGTTTACCGCGCGGCCAGATGGCGGGGGGCGCGCCGGAAACCGTGTTCCAAACCAGGCTGACGCGCGTATGCAGCGGCCATGGATGATGGGCCAACGGGCCGCTCCAGCGGCGCCACGCAAGGCCAGCCTGGGCGGGATAAAACGCCGCCAAAGCCGCCAGCATCGCCACGCCTGCGACCCCGATCAACAGCATCCGCCGCACGGGGCGGAAATCCACCGCGCCGGAGACATTCATCATCGTGATAGCGTCCGTGGCGGCCATGACACTGGCTGCGGCGAGCGCATTCGTGGCGCCCAGATCCCGCTTCAAAAAATCAACCGCGGAGAGCAGTTCATCGTGCCCCAGGGCGGCCGCCTGCTCGAGCTTTCCGGCCAGGAAGCGGTCGGGCAGCGGCCGGAGTAATGCCCCGATGAGGCGCCGCACGGGAATTGCCACCAAGGCCGCCGCCAGCACCGCCAGTAAAATCAACCGCAGGGAGCCAGGAAAATGCCTCCAATAATCGGCCAGCACCAGCAGCAGGCTGGCCCATGCGGCCACCGCCAGCAGCAGCCCCCCCGCGTGCCAGACCAACGCCGCACGGACGCTGCGGCGCAACCGGCCCAGCCGCTGCAATAGCGCCGGCGGGTTCACGACGGAGGCAGGCTGTTGCGTTGTCGTCACGTTGGACCATTGTAACAGCAGCGATCCAGAGGAATAAATGCGGTGCCCGCCGCCGGGCACTGCTCCAGCCGCACCGGATGATAATCCCATGTTTTCTTACGCCCGTGAAACAAATTCCCCTTTTCGGCGCCGGGCGGGCCAACCCGAACGTTTCACCCCAGAGAACACCGAGGCCCCAGCGCGGCCCGCGGGCCGCAACCAAAGCCATCCACAGATTACGCAGATTCGTGCAGATGTCCCGGATGAACCGAACCGTGGGACAGGCGAAAAAAGGGTCGCGGCGGGGCTCGATCGGCCAGTCCGAAAATTTGCGGGGGGCGCGAAGAAAGACGGAGATTGTGATACGGAGGAAGATATTTGACAGCCGCGTGGATCGCCATCCCGCGGCCGTCGTGGCTACGCCCGTTACACGGCCGCGGGAGATTTTATGGATTTCTTAAGTGTGACAG
>JAKCCC010000463.1 GCA_021838985.1 Planctomycetota bacterium | reverse complement strand
TGCTGCTGCCCAACGCGCTGTCCGTCGCCGGGCGGCAGGTGTTGATTGTCGATGATATTCTGCAAAGTGGGCGAAGCCTTGCCGCGGTCCAGCGTCTTTTGCGGCGGCGCGGGGCCGCTTCAGTGCGCACCTGCGTGCTGCTGCGCAAGGCGGCTGCCCGTCGCGCCGGCCTGGCCGCCGATTTTATCGGCTTCGATATCCCCGATGCGTTTGTCGTCGGCTACGGCATGGACTACCGGCACTACTACCGCAACCTGCCCGATATTGCCGTCTTGAACCGCTCCGCCTGAAATCCGCGCCCCCCGCCCCATGGGCCCGTGGCCATAATTTGTGGCAAAGTCGCAGCGGCGGCCCGGAACGGTATCCACCGCCCAGTCGCTTGCCTCGCCTTGACAGGGCGAGCTGAAGCCACGGTGCTTACCATCCGGTCCGCGCGCCCCACCCCTGGCCCCTAAAACCTGGAACCGAACGTGCTATACTATTTCCCCACATGCCCTCATTGCTCAACAATTTCCTGGGTCGCCTGACCAGTCACGCCTGGCCGGTGGTGATCTTGGAGCTTCTGCTGATCGGGGTGGTGGTCTACGCCGTACTGGAATTTCTGCGCGGTACGCGCGGGGCGCGGCTGATGAAAGGGACCGCGCTGTTTTTGATCATCGCGTATGCGGTGGTGGTGCTGGGTGGAAAAGCTTTGCCACGATTGGATTTTCTGCTCAGCCGCCTGTTGCTGTTCGCCAGTTTCGCCGTCGTGGTGGTGTTTCAACCGGAATTGCGGCGGGCCTTAACCCGACTCGGTGAAGCCCGGCTCTTTCACCTGGGCCGGTTCACCTCGCACCGGCTGATCGACGGCCTGTGTCAGAGCGCCGATTATTGTTCGCGCCACCGCATTGGCGCGCTGATCGCGGTGGAGCGCGAGGTGGGCCTGGGCGGCCTGGCCGAGCACGGCGTCGTGATTAACGCCGAGGTCAGTGCGGAACTGCTCAATACCATTTTCTGGCCGGGCTCGATGCTCCATGACATGGGGGTGGTGATCCGCGAGGGGCGAATCGCCGCGGCCGGCGTGCAATTTCCGCTGGCGGAAGGACCGGAGACCGGCGGCGAACTGGGTGCGCGACATCGCGCCGCCCTGGGCCTCTCGCAGGAGACCGACGCCCTGGTTATTATCGTCAGTGAGGAGACGGGTGCGATCAGTGTCGCGGAACGCGGGCGCTTGCTTCGCAATCTGTCTCTGGACCGGCTGGTGGTCTTGTTGGACGCGGCGCTGCGCCGGCCGGAAATAGTATCCCGGCATCGCCGCGACGCCTAAGCCGTTTTAGGGATTAGGGATCAGATTTTAGTTTCCGGCTCCAGCCCCAAGGTGCAAGCCGGGGGGCGAGCCGATCCGTGGACCCGCGGCGCTCCTCCGCGCCGCCGAAGACGGAACACTGGCCGCTGAAAGCTGAATTATGCCCCGTAGCCTCCGCGAATTTCTCGATCGCCTCAAGGTGGTGCCGCTGACCATTGTGCTGACCGTTCTGCTGTGGCTCTACGCCGACGCCAATTTGACCTCCACCGTCGGCGACTTGCCGGTGCATATCACCGTGGTGGCGGCCGCCGGCGCCCACCGCACCCTGCAGGTGCTTAAGCCCGCCCAAGGCGATTTCCAGATCACCATCCAGGGATCGCGGCGCCGGGTGGATCAAGTGCGTCGCCTCTGCACCGGGCAGGCGCCGATGACCCGGCAGGACCTCGCCAACCTGGTCTACGTGGTGCATCATCCCGGCCGCCTGCGCCTCGGAGCGCCCAACTCTCTGGACGCGAAACTGGTATTGAACTCGCTGGCGTTCTTTCGCCGGCGCCACGTGGCGGTCAGTGCGGTAACGCCGGCGCGAATCCAACTGCGGGTGGATCAAACCGTCACGGTGTCCCGGCCGATTCTCTTCCGCGCCTTGCGCCACGTGCCGGTGAAAATTTCTCCGCCTACGGCCACGGTGTCTTTGCCGCGCAGCCTGCTGACGCGCGTCGGCGGCGCGGCCGAGCTGCGGGTCCTCGCCAAACCGTTACAGGATGTCGGGGCTCTCCGGCCCAACACGCCGCAAACGATCTCGGCCCGGTTGGTGGCTATTTATCCGGGACCGGTGAATGCCGCGGTGACCGTCGCTCCGGCCACCGCCGCGGTGACTCTCACGGTTCCGCCGCAGCCGCGGCGCAGGTTGTTCATCGGCATTGTGCCGGTGTGGGCCGGAGGTCCGCCGTGGCTGCTGGATCGCTACCGCGTGCAGGTGCGGCCCAACACGCTGCAGATTACTGTGACGGGACCGCGCGACGTATTGCGCGTTCTGCGGCGGGCGCTGATCCGGGGTGATGTCGCGCCGCTGCGCCAGCGCGTGGTGGCGATACTGCCGATCAATCCCGCCTGGATTCCCACCGCCGGATGGGTTACCCATCGCATCCATTATGAATTGCCACGGGGCGTACGGGTGCTGCAGGGGCCGGATCAGGTGCAGTGCCGCGTGCGCTGGCTGGCCTCCGCCCACCCCGCGGTATCCCCGCCACCGGCACCCGCCACCGGCGCCAGACCGAAGCACTAAAGATCGATCTCCAACCCTGGAACCTGACCGATGACCGGCACTTTATTTGATCCACCGCGAGCCGCGCCGACCGAACCCAGCGAAAGCATTTACACCGTCAGCCAGATTAATCATCTGATCCAGCAGGCCTTAACCGCGCAATTACCGCCCACACTGCTGGTGGAAGGGGAAATCTCAAATTTCAGGGTATATCAGAAAGGCCACGCCTTTTTTACGCTTAAGGATTCCGCCGCCGAACTGCCCTGCGTGATGTGGCGCGACGCGCTGCGGCAGTTGCGCTTTACTCCGCAGGATGGCCTGGCGGTTCTGGTCCAGGGCGCGGTGCGGTTGTATGAACCGCAGGGCAAAGTCCAGCTGTACGTAGGTCGGCTGGCGCCGCGGGGCGCGGGGGCGCTGGAACTGGCCTTTCGCCAACTCTGCGCGAAGTTGCGGGCGGA
>JAKCCC010000006.1 GCA_021838985.1 Planctomycetota bacterium | reverse complement strand
GTTGCTGCTGCCGCTTTGTCGCCTAAGACGAGGTGAGATATGGGCCGATACCCAATAAGGACAACTTTCAACCACTCCTGACTTCATGATGATGCGGCATTTTCCGCTGGTCAGACGCAATTTCGTTACCATGCGGAATCAACGGGGTTAGGGGACGCAACAAGATTGGAAGGTGATTCGACAAGAACTGCTCTATTACACAAAAAATAAGCCGGAAACGACGTTTTATGAGGGATTTTGCGGCTTGGTACCTCGGAGTGCATATTTTCGTCCTCCGCGGATCGCAGGCGCGTCTCTGAAGAGTATCCCACCAGCTATGGGCGACCAACCGCGGCAAGCGGACGGCTTATCTAAAAAACGCCAGGACTTCATCCGCGACGCGAGCGATTTGCCCCTCGGTTAATTCCGGAAAAATGGGCAACGCCAGCACTTCCCGGCACGCCTGTTCGGCCTGGGGAAAGGCCCCCGCCTGGTAACCTAAGTCGGCAAAGCAGGGCTGCAAATGCAGTGGCAGCGGGTAATAAATGGCCGTCCCAATGCCCCGTCGTTGGAGATGCTCACGCAGCGCATCGCGCCGGGGAACACGCACCACATATTGATGGTACACGTGCCTGGCTCCGGGCGCTTCCGCCGGTGTGATGACCGTGCTGCCGCGGAAGCGACCGGAATAATACGCCGCGATGTCTCGACGGCGTTGGTTCCAGCGGTCCAGATACTTAAGTTTTACATCCAGCACGGCGCATTGCAGTGCGTCCAGACGGAAGTTACCGCCAATGAAAGCGTGTTGGTACCGGCGGGTCTCGCCGTGCTGGCGCAGCTGGCGAAACCGCTCCGCAAGTATGGGATCACCTGTCAGCAGGGCGCCGGCATCGCCAGCGGCCCCGAGATTCTTGGTCGGATAAAACGACAAGCATGCCGCCCGGCTCAGTTGGGCCAGGCCATGACCGCGGCCGTCGCGGGCGCCCAGACATTGCGCGGCGTCCTCCAAGATCACCAGGTCATGCCGCCGCGCGATGCCATGCAGCGTTTCCATGTCACACATTTGCCCAAACAAGTGAACTGGAATAACCGCCCGGGTGCGGCCGTCGGCCGCAGCGCTAATCGCCGCGCTCTGCATCAAAAACGTGTTCAGATCGATATCCACAAACACCGGCCGAGCGCCGGTTCGGCTGATGCTGCCCGCCGTGGCGAAAAAGGTAAACGGGCTGGTGATTACCTTGTCACCCGGCCCCACGCCCAGCGCCATCAGGCCGACCAGCAGCGCGTCGGTTCCACTGGAGATGGCTACGGCTTCGGTTCCGCAGAAACGGCCCAGATTTTCTTCAAAACGCCTAACCGCGCTGCCACCGATATATTCCGTCGACGCCAGAACCCTCTGCACGGCATTTTCCAGTTCCCCACGCAAGGTCTCGTATTGCGAGATCAATTCGAATAGAGGCACCGCCCCGGGTTCGTCGCGGACAGCTAAAGGGGCTTCAGGCATCGTGACTCCACTGGTTTCGTTGCCGACAATAGGGTATGGCGGAAATTTGTGAGCATAGGCGGCACGATCCTATCCCGATCGCCCGTCGGGATGCCGTCTCCGCAGCGCCCAGGCCCGTTACCGCAACCGAGGGGGACGGCACATCGGAACGTGGCCACCGGGGCGAATCTACGACCTGCGACAAGGCCCACAAATTATGACAACCCCCCGATACTAGGGCCGCGGCGCAAAAATGTCCATGCCAGACATTTTCCGTTAGAATCTAGGCTATGCTGACCACCGTGGTTCACGTGACGCACGAAGTCGTGCAGAAGATCGGCGGCATCGGCGCGGTGCTGCAGGGGTTGCTTACCGCCCCCACCTACGCCGCCGCCGTGCCGCGTAATATTTTGGTCGGTCCACTGTTCAGCGCGGACGGCCCCGCCGCGGACCGCCTGGGTTCTGGCGGCGAGGTGCTCTACAGCTCGCTGGACGGCCGCGCCGACCATCCACAGTCGCCGCAGCTGGCCGCAGTGGAGCGCCGCTATAATGTCCATATCGTTTATGGTCGCAAGGTCTTCACCGATCCCTTTACCGGAGCGTCCTGCCGGCCGGAAGCGCTGCTCATCCAGGTGCATCAGTACGACAAGGCCCGCATCGACCTGTTCAAGTGGCGCTTGTTTGAGCGGTTTGGCATTGCCTCGAACCAATACGAATGGATCTGGGATTACGAGCAGTACTGCCGCATCGCGGAGCCAGCCATTGATGCGCTTCTGGCTCTCGGCTGCGGTGATGAAACCAATCCCGCGGTGCTGCTGGCCCATGAGTACATGGGCATGCCCACGGCCCTGGCAGCCATGCTGAACGCACCGACCCGCTTCCGCACGATTTTTCACGCCCACGAGACCGCGCCCGTGCGACGCCTGGTGGAGTCCCATCCCGGGCATGACATTACTTTCTACAACGCCCTGACTCTGGCTCAACCGCGGAACTTGACGATTCACGATGTGTTCGGATCTCAAAAATCCTTCTACAAGTATCCCCTGGTCGAGGCGGCCAAGTTCTGTGACAATATCTTCGCGGTCGGCGATCTTGTCGCCGAGGAACTCCGCTTTCTGGATCACGCTTTCAGCCCCCATCCGATTGATTTGGCCTATAACGGCGTACCGGCGGCGCGAATTTCCCTGAACGAAAAGTTCCTTTCCCGGCGGCGCCTGCGTCGCTACAGCCTGGATCTGCTCGGCTACGAGCCAGATTTCATCTTTACCCACGTCACCCGGCTGGTGCTTTCCAAGGGGCTGTGGCGTGATATTCGGGTGATGGAGCAACTGGATCCGTTGCTGCGATCCAGCGGTCAGACCGCCGTTCTACTGGTACTGTCCACGGAAACCTCCCCCCGACCCGCCGCCGCAATTCAAGGCATGGAATCGGCCTATCACTGGCCGGTGGCTCACCGCGAAGGCTATCCCGATCTGACCGGCGGCGAGGCGGCCTATTACACCGGCGTACAGGAGTTCAACGCCCGCGCCCGCCAGAGCCGGATTATTTTTATTAATCAGTTCGGGTTCGACGCCCAAGCGTGCGGAAGTCGTGTGCCGCCGAATATGAATTTTACCGATCTGCGCCACGGTTCGGACGTGGAGTTCGGTCAGTCCATTTATGAACCCTTCGGCATCGCCCAGTTGGAGCCGCTGGCGTTTGGCGCCCTGTGCGTGCTGACACGACAATGCGGCTGCGCCGGCTTCGTGCGGCGCCTCGTCGGAGCCGGCGCCAGCGCTAACATCTTGGAGGTCGATTACACCCCCTTGCCGGCGCCACAAAATACACTGGAAACTTTGCTGGCCCTGGACGCTTCAGCCCGGGTGCAGATTGAAACCACGGTCGCGGCCGCGGTGGCGGCGGAAATTTACCGGCGTCTGCCGCGCACCGAGCGTCAAGTCGCCGCCCTCCTGGACACCGGCTATGCGCTGGCCAGCCGCATGAGCTGGGACGCCGTGGCCCGCGATTATGTCTTGCCAGGCATCACCCGGGCCTTACAGCGGCGCTGACCCCCAAGACCGGCGTGGTCGATCCCTGGTTCTCGCTCCTATCGGGCTCCCCCTAAACGCGCGTAGTAGGCGTCACTCCAGATGCTATGGCCGAGTTTTTGCGATTCCGGCAACAACTTGCCAATCTGCACCACCCGCCGTCGCAGCTCAATGGCCCCGGCACTAGCGCGATTGCGAAACCCCTGCACGGCTACGACTATCGCCCGCCGTCCCTGGGGCACAACCATCACGCTGATCCCATGGCGGGCGATGAATTCCGCATCGCGTTGGGCATATTGCGGCAACGTCGTCAGGATAACCAGATACCAGCGATTGGGCAGCCATGTCGCATTTTTCGCAACCAGCGCCTTCGCGCCCGGAGTCGCGGCTATCGCACTTGGCGCGGCAGGCGGCTTGAACGGAACCGGTGCCAAACGGGACTTGATATACACGCTCGGGCTGCCCACCGGCGGGGCATGCACCGCCGCGCTTTCTCCCAGCCGCTCCACCCAGCGCACTATCACTAAAATTAGCAACACCGCCACCAAGGCTGCGGCGAACAACAGCCACGGACGAACGCCGATCGTATCGGCAAGACTCTTTAAGCCCGCCCACGCCCGCATCGCACGAGGTGTCTTGGCTATATTTACCGGGGCACAGGGGCGGGCCAGCAAGCGCGCTGTGGCTGCGGTGCTGGCTGCGGAAGCGGCCTTTCTGGTGGCCGGGATACCTGCCACGTCGGACTGCGATACCGACCCCGCGCTGGCGGAGGATTGCGGCGCTGGGGTCCCGGTTGCCGCAGCAGACCCCGGCGCCACCACGTTCTCCCGGCTGACTTGCGGATCGCCAGCTGAAACGGGCGCCTTGCTCCTCTTTGCGACCTCTTTTAATGTGGACTGGGCCAGCAACTCGTAAAGAGTGGGCGCCCCTTTTCGCTTGTTCCCTGCCATTGCCATCCCCTCGGTGGGTTCACAGCTCCTAGCGTTCCGTTACTTTACCGAACGCCACACCCACAAACAACCTGTCATTCCCCGTCCGGAACCTAAGTGCTCTGCCAATCGATAAATTTCTGGTGGGCGAAAGAGCCCCGGACCCGCCACTGAACCCGAAGCACCGGCCTTGGGGTCGCCGCAGCGAGTCGCCCGCGGCGACCCGGTGAATGGCGGCGGCCGTGGCACCCGAAAGCTAAGTGGTGACAGAGCACCAGCCAAGCCGGGGGCTTTGACACATTTGACCGAAACCCTATATTGGCGGGCCATGGTTACTCCGCGCTGGCGCATGATCGTCTGTGACCTGGATGGCACGCTCATTGACCAGGACCATCAGGTTCTCGAAGCGGATCGCCGGGCGTTGGTCCTGGCGCGTGACGCGGGGCTACATGTTGCCGTCTGCACCGGACGCAGCCTCCGCGAAAGCGCCTCCATCCTGAAGGCCCTGCCGCTATCTGGCCTGGGCATCTTCGTCACCGGCGCTGCCATTGGTGATATGGCCGGCGGGCCGCTGGTTCTACGCCGTCCGCTGGAGCCGAAACTGGTGCGGCAATTGATCGATTTCTTCGGGCGCCTCGGCCACGCCGTCCTGCTGTTGATCGACGACGGCTCCGCCGCCGGGGCCCATTATGTCATTACCAGCCATGGCCCCGTCCACGCCGCGACAACCGAGTGGCTATTGCGCAACCGCCTTGACGCGGCCATTGACGACGGACCGAACCCAAAGCTTCTGGCCGGCGTCGTCCGGGTGGGTATCGTCGCCGATTCGGACGCGAGTCGGCGAATAAAGGCAGCCCTCCGGCGGCGCTTCAACCGGCGCATCACGTTTCACTGCATCCGGGCGCCGCGATTGGATTCGCTGGTGATTGAGGTCTTCGCCGCGGGCGTGAATAAATGGACCGGGGTTGAAGCGTTATGCCAGCTGTTGCGAATTGCTTCGCACCGCGTGGTGACGATCGGTAACGACCTTAACGATTTGCCCATGTTGCGCCGCGCCGCCTTAAGTTTCGCCATGGGCGACGCATCGCAGCAGGTCAAGAACGCGGCCAAACGCGTCACCGGCCCTCACCAGGCGGCCGGTGTCGCCGCCGCCATTAACCAGGTTCTGGCCAATCCTGCGCTATGACCGCGTCGCGGCGAAAACTCACCGCGATGGCGGGCAGTCCCATATGAAACATTTGCCGATGGTGGCCAATAAGACTCGATCCGTGCCACAATCCTTCAAAATCCTTGCGCCATGCGAAGATTTTTTCGTCGCAAGGATTCCGATGTTCGGCGGAGCGTTACCCCCGGCAAGGTCTCCAAAGGCGACTCCTCGATCCGCCCTGGGTAATCAGTGTAATCCGTGGTGAAAAACAGAAATGGACGAACCCCAAGCACCGTGCTTCAGCGCGGTGAACCGAACGAAGATAGGCCGCCCGAGGGCGCCGCGGAAGAGGAATGGTGAGCCGCGAGAGACGCGAAAGACCAGAACTATGGATCACACGGATGGCACGGATATAGTTGGTTTTCTCCGCCGGGCCTTATGCCCGATTCAGGCGCGGCTTGGAAAGCCGCCCCCCAATTGTTTCAATTTGGTCCGCCCGAAAAATAACGCTCCACCAGCCGTCGATAGCCCGCCGGAATGGCGCCCCGCACGCGGTTATGCCGCGGCACCGCCCGGGGTGACCACCGCGATGACGCTCGGCCAGTGTGGCCGTCCGACCTGGGCGGCGAATGCAACACGGCCACCGCGGGTCCAGTGACTACGCCTGCTTCTGCGCCGAAAAGACCATCGGCCCCCATCGAATCTGCGGCGACTTGGCTATTCGGGCCAGCGGTCCCCTGGGTGCGGGGAAGCCTCGGCCCATTTTTGGCGACCTGGGAGGGCATCTCGCCCACGCCAGCGGCCGCTGCACGAACAACCGTTGGCGCGGCCCCGTTGAGCAGATCTGCTATTGCACGCCGGGTGCGTCGACTGACGTCGCCCTGGCTGATTTCACGTTGCAGCTTCACCAGCAACGAATGCAGGCGCGGTGAAAAATCGCCCCGCGTGGCGGAGCGAACACCGGTGCCGAGAGTGACGGCTGCCGCCCTGCCCGATCCCGGTGGCGCGCTTTCCACCAAGGCCGGAGCCGCCCGGCTGATGGTGGCGCTCTCCGGGGCGCCGTGTTGCGGCGCCGTCATCCGGCGCCCACGCTGCGGAGCTGACCCTGGCTCTGTCCTTGCGTTACCCTGTCCTGGTGTCGCCGTCGCAACGGTCAGGCTCTTTAGTAAGGCTGCGACTGGCCGCTCCCGCCGCGCCAAAACCGCCCTCGGCCGGGTTGGTAAGCGACGCAGCAACCGGGCTAGCCGCAGCAATTCGTCGTGATATTTCCTTGCGTTCGCACCGACCGGCGTTACTTGGCCGGGGGCGGTGTCGGGGGCGGTGCCAGGGCGGGCCAGCGGGCGCCGGCGCGGAGTGGCGGCGGAATGGTGCCGCGGCGAAACAGATAGTGTGGCGAGCCTCAGGACGCGGGGGTTTCCGCTATCGGCCAAGCGAACACTTTGCAATATAAGCGTTGATAAGCCAAGAGCCGCGATGGCCAGCATCGCCGTTGCCAACAATCGCGGAGCCACCAGCGGTGGCCGTAGAGCGCGCGGTGGGGCGCTTCGCAGACGCTCCACCGCCTCATGGCCTGCCAGAAATTGCAAGTGTCGCCGCCACCCCTGCGGCTCACGATCAATTTCAAGCGCCGTCGACAGACGTTCATCCATTCCCGTCCGGCGGTCCAGAAACAACGCCGCCTGGGCGATCGTAACCTTCCGCGTTACGGGCAGGGTGCAAAACACCAGAACAACAGGCAGACCCCAAAAGGCGTACCAGTGCGGCAACGGCAGGGAAGGAACCAGTTGCCGCAAGATTACCAACGCCAGGATCAGTAAGCCGGCTGCGGCGGCACCCATCGCCAGCGCCCGGAAAATCCGGCGCAACCATAGCGCCGCCAGCAGGCGCCTTCGCGCACGCTGAACCGTCTGCCACAGCCAATGCTGTTCCGACACCATATGTCGCGCTGACATCACCTCATTCTACGGAAAAAAACCAGGCTGGCGGCCCGAAGGAACGCCAGCCTGGGGAGGGAGAGAGAGCAAATTTGTAACCGTCCGCCTGAGCGCTTTGCCCGGCGACGGAAGCCATTATACGCGCATCGGTTTTCATTGCAACCTCCGCGCCACGGAAACTATTATAGCGGCCCTGTGCCGACAAGCAAGACGGTTTTCCATGGCCTGCGACCACCCGGGAACGATGGAAACGACGCCAATCTTCCCTATACAGCCCCCGATCGAAGAATCGCCTCCGGAGACCTTGGCGGGGGCGGCTTCTCCGAGGACACCCAACCCCGCCATTTCCTTAACAGTCGTCCATGTCCTGCGGCCAACAACGTAGCATCAGAATGCGGAACCGTCGCCCACCCCAATTGCCCTCCTGCCCGCATTGACAATCGTGGCCAGCCAATGAAGAATCAAAAGTGGCGGAGGGAGTGGAGGTGCCCCATGAAATTTTTCAAGGTTATATTTTCGAGCCCAAGTGTGCTTCTGTTCCTGGTGGCGGTGGCGGGAGGCTGCAGTCAAAAGCCACCGGCGCTCCTGCCGCTAAGTCCGTTCTCCCCTGTGATGGATGTGCCGGTGCCAGTTGGATTTCAGATCGACCGCGATCGCTCACAGGCGACCGTGGTTCCCCATAGCTCGCTGCGACTGATCAACCAGGAGTACCGAGGTTCCGCACCGGCTTCAGCCGTGGCCCGATTTTACCGCCATCGTCTGCCCCCGCTGCGCTGGAAAAGCCTCGGGCAAACCCGTGTGCGGGGATCGTGGATCCTGTTCTTCAACAAAAATCGCGAAGACTGCACCATCACGATTGTGCCGGGCTGGTTTTTCACGCATCTCTACCTTGTGGTGGCGCCCATCCCATGAACGTGGAGCGTCCTGCACCGCCTCCAGCTGGCGGTTGACGGCTGATCGCTGACAGCTATTTTCAGGACAGCGGACCATAGAGCCCGGCCGCCCCCGGAGCGTATGGAAATACAAAGCACCGCGGCTTCAGCTCCCCCGCCAGTGGGCGGGCAGGCTTGGTCAGGTCGCCCTAGAGTTTCCTGGCGGCGCCCCGGTCAGCGGAAGCAGTTGAGATCCACGACCCGGTGGCGCCTGGCCGGTGCGACGAAACCCTCCGCTCCACGCTGCTCCACGGCTATTTTCGAGACAGACGATTAGCCGCCATGGGATTCAATTACACGATTGAATAGTTAAGACTCCAGGTCGTGTTGACATTTAATTTCCGCGATAGGGGCCGAATTATGGCTATACGGTGCGTGGCCTGGCCAAGGATAAGTCGTGCGGCCATTACCAGGGAAGCAGGCTACCGTGCGGCGACACGAAATTTCCGACGCGCAATGGGAACAGATCCAGGACCTTTTGCCAGGTCGACTGGCGGACCGCGGGCGGACAGCCTGGGACAATCGGGGATTCAGCAATGCGGTGTTGTGGATCGCCCGCACGGGAGCGTCGTGGCGCGATCTGCCGGAGCGGTTCGGGCCGTAGAATTCAGTGTTCCAGCGTTTCCAACTCGCCAGTCTGCGAGTCGCCTCTTGGCGACCGGTGGTGCAAACGGGGGAGCTTGGCGCGGCTCCTGCGCACCTGGCGGGAGCCGGACTTGGAGTGCCTGAGGCTCGACTCGCGTGTCATCCGGGCCCGCCCGCCGCCGGAGTGCGAAAAAAGAGGGCGCGGGGGAGGCTCTCGGGCGTTTGCGCGGAGGCTTCAGCACCCAGTTGCACCTTTTGCACCTTGCCGTATAAGCGGAGGGGCGTCCCGTGGAACGGATCGTGGGCCCCGGCCAAGCCCACGCTATGACGGAAGCGACGCAACTGCGGGCCGACCACCGTCCCCATGACGTGATCGCGGACAAGGGCTATGACCGCGATGCGCTGATCCGGGACATCCGGAGTTGTGGCAGCGTTCCGGTTATTCCCGCTCGGGCGGGACGCCTCGTGACGCGTTGCGTGCTACGACGGCGGTATCGTCGCCGTAATCGGGTCGAACGCTTGGTTAACCGGCTCAAACATTTTCGTCGGGTCGCCACGCGTCACGAAAAAATCGCCCGCAACTTCGTGAGGTTTGTCCAACTCGCTTCCGTCTTCCATTGGCTGAAATTAAATGTCAAACCGACCAAGTCACGGGGGGAGGGTGTTTCATAGGCCTCCGATGGTCATCGAGATAAACGCGGGGCTGCGGCCAGGCGCGGGCGCCCAAGACCCGTGCCGCAATTTAGTCGCCCGCGGCGACCTCCGGGCTATGAGCAGGGTAAAATGGCGACATTTTCAACCCAGAGCAGCGCCTGGCGTCACGCAGGTGCGACCAGGCCCACTTGCGGATATACTTTGCCTGCATGTCCACCGGTGAGTCATCGACGTCAACCGGGTCGTCCAAGCGGCCGATTCAAGAGCCTGCGGCCGGCGTTGCCGCGCTCCGCCGACGGGAACGGGAACGGCTGGCCCGCCAACAGGAGCTGGCCCGGCTCGGCGAGTTGACCGCCGGTCTGGCCCATGAACTAAAAAATCCGCTTTCGACTATCAAGTTGAATTTGCAGCTTCTGCAGGAGGATTTGGCGAAATTTCCGGTTGCGGAAGCGAGCTTGGCCCGGGTTGGCACAGTGCGCAAGGAAGTGGATCGGCTCAGCGCGACGCTGGATGATTTTCTGCGTTTCGCCGGGCGCATTGAGCTTAGCGCCGCGCCGGTGGAACTCAACGGCCAGGTGCGTGATTTGATCGACTTTTTTTACCCCCAAACCCAAACCGCCGGCGTACGTCTGTATGCGAGCCTTACTGCGGCGAACCCTATTTGCCGTCTGGATACGAATCTGTTCAAGCAGGCCCTGTTGAACCTGATGCTCAACGCCCTGGCCGCCATGCCGACAGGCGGTGAACTGATTATCCGCACGCACGTCGCCGGTGCGTACGCCCTGGTGGACGTCTCCGATACCGGAACGGGGATTGCGCCGGAAGTGAAAACTCGGCTGTTTGAAGCGTATTTCACCACCAAAAAAGGGGGAACCGGCTTAGGACTGGCCACCACCCGTCGTATCATCGAGGAACATGGCGGTCATATTTCCGTCACCAGCGAACCGCGGCGCGGAACCAACTTTCGCTTGGAGTTGCCGCTGGTCAGGCCTGCGGCGCAGACTTGAAAGGAATAGGCCATGAAGCCCGACGCACCCCCATGTCACACCCCCCTGCTATTGATTATCCGCGATGGCTGGGGAGAAAATCCCCATCCGGAAATGGATGCCTATAATGCCGTCCAGCAGGCCGCCCATCCCGTCGATGACCGTCTGAGGCGTGACTATCCCCACGTGTTGATCCACACCAGTGGGGAATGGGTCGGACTACCCGCAGGGGTGATGGGCAACAGCGAAGTGGGACATCAGAATATCGGCGCCGGGCGTATTGTCGATCAGGAAACCATGCGCATCACGCGGCGGATCCGCGATGGCGGCTTTTTTGAAAACGCCGTGTTGCGCGAGGCGTTCGCCCAGGCCGCCCGCCATAACCGCCGCGTCCATCTCCTGGGGTTATGTTCCGACGGCCGCGTGCACAGCGATCTGGAACACGCCTTCGCCATCCTGGAAATGGCCAGGCGTTGCGGCTTTCCTGGCGCCAGCGTGTTCGTTCACGCCATCACCGACGGCCGCGATACCGCACCACGCAGCGGCCCGGGCTATTTGATGGCGCTGGAGCGGAAAATGGCGGAAATGGGGGTGGGGCGTATCGCCAGCGTGGTCGGGCGCTATTACGCCATGGACCGCGATAATCGCTGGGATCGTGTGCAACGGGCGTATGATCTGCTTACACGCCGCGAAGGTCAAGCGTTTCCGAACGCCCAGGACGCCCTGGCTGATTACTACGCGCATCCCACCGATGCGTCCCGCACGGGCGATGAATTTGTGACGCCTTCGGTTATCGGCAATCCCGACGCCGCCGTTGGCGATCACGATACGGTGATTTTTTTTAATTACCGGGGCGATCGCCCCCGGGAAATCACCAAGGCTTTCCAATATGATGATGCAGCTTTCAGTAGGGAAAAAAACGGCGGTTTCCAGCGGCGCAGCCGTCCGCAAGACCTTTACTTCGCCACCATGACCGCATACGAGGAAGGCCTGCCAGTCCATGTGATTTTTCCTAAGCCGCCGAAGATGACCCACATCATCGGAGAATATCTGGCCGAGCGGGGGCTATCCCAGTTTCGCTCCGCAGAAACCGAAAAATTTCCGCACGTGACCTTCTTCTTCAATGACTACCGCGAGGCGCCCTTCCCGCGTGAGGAGCGGCAAATGGCCGACAGCCCCAAGGTGTCCACCTACGACCAGAAGCCGGAAATGAGCGCCGAGCCGGTTACACGAATGGTTTTGGCCGCACTGCAAACGCGGAAATACGACTTTTTTGTGGTGAACTTCGCCAATGGCGACATGGTTGGGCACACCGGTAATCTGCCCGCAGCCATTAAGGCGGTGGAGACGGTGGATGTTTGCGTCGGGCGGTTATTGGATAAAGTGATTGAGTTGGGCGGCGCGGCGATTGTCACCGCCGACCATGGCAATTGCGAGCAAATGTGGGACCCGCAGAATAACTGTCCGCATACCAGCCATACCACCTATGATGTTCGTTTGATCGTGGTGGACCAACGGTTTAAAGGCGTCCCACTGCGTGCGGACGGATGTCTGGCGGACGTGGCTCCTACCGCATTAAAAATGATGGGCTTGACGCCACCGGCCGAAATGGCCGGAAAATCGTTGCTGCCCTGACTTTTGCGGCGGCTTCACACTGGAATGCTCCGCTTGGGGAGCATGGTTTGACCCATCGGTGCAAACCGCGAATAATGGACGGGAAAGGAACGCCTGGCGGACGCCACAGGAGAATCTGGGCTCCGCCAAGGTGCGTTATCACACTCCGAGGCTGGCATGATCCCGATCGGCACCGATACCCCCGCCCGCCGAACGCCCTGGATGAACTGGTTCCTCATCCTGACCTGCGTGGCGGTTTATTTGGTTAGCAATAGTGCGCCGCTGTCCACCCAACCGGCGCCGTTGGCGCCGGGCTGGGGACGTTTTGTTCTCAATCCCGCGCATCTGCGGTTGTACCAGTTCATCACCTACCTGTTTCTGCACGCTGATCTCTGGCATATCGGCGGCAACATGCTGTTCTTATGGGTTTTCGGCAATCTGATGAACGAAAAACTCGGCTCCTGGCCTTACCTTTTCTTTTTCCTCGCCAGCGGCATCCTGGCCGGCTGCGGCCAGGTGCTTAGCGGCTGGGCGCCAACCATCGGGGCCTCGGGCGCGATCGCCGCGGTCGCCGGCCTGTTTCTCGTGCTGGCTCCGCTGACCAATATCCGGGTCTGGTTTTTCTTTATCTTCGACGTGCCCAGCGTCTTGTTCGTTCTATTTCAGATCATCGTTTTTGATATCCTCGGCCAGTACACCCAGGGAGCTGGGGCCATCGCCCATTGGGCTCATCTGACCGGCTATGCGGTCGGAATTGCAACGGGGTTGATTCTCCTGGCCACCCGGCTGGTTCCCCGCGATCATTACGATCTGCTGGCGCTGTTGAACCGCTGGCGGCGCCGACGGGCTTATCAAGGCATGGTGGCCAAGGGCTACAATCCCTTCAGCAGCGTTCCCGCCCCTGGCGCGGTAACGGCTGTGGCTGGCGCGGCGCCACAAGTGATTAAAGTTATGCCCTTGCCGGATCCGCGGGTATTACAACTGCGTGATGAGATTGTGCGATTGCGGCGCAATCACCAGTTGGCCGCCGCCGCCGCCGTCTATCTGCAACTTAGGCAACTCGATCCGCGCTTCGTATTGTCAGCCGAAGTGCAATTGGATATCAGCAACCAACTCATGTCGGAAGGCCGCCATCGCCAGGCCGCCGATGCCTATGAAGACTACCTGGAGCACCATCCCACTGGGCCGGACGCTGATCAGGTTCGCCTGATGCTGGGGCTGGTCTACACGCGTTATTACACCCGTCCGGGGCGGGCGCTGGAATTGCTGCAAAAGGCTTTACAACGCCTGCACGATCCACGCCAGAGGGCCTTGGCCGAACGCGAGCTGGCGCAACTGCAAGCCGCCGGTTCATCCACGGGTCCCACCGGCTGAGCACGGCGCGGCCGCGAACCGTACGCCCAGCCGATGGTAAACTGGGACCTGCCCGCCGGCCGCCAAGCAGAAGACCCGACCTTCAGGCGGCCAGTGCCGGCAGGGGTTCGGAGCGTCGAGCCAGCCATTGGGCGTATAGCGACAGGCAACCGACATACAAATAGCCGAACATGAAAACCAACAAAAATGGGACGCACAGAACCGCCCGCTGGCAAACCACCGCTATCACGATGCAAGCCAGCAGATATAAGCCCAAGGCGATTTCCACCCAGGGCAGCCAATGCAGCTTGCCGCGGAAGGCGCCGGCCCGGCTTTTCCACTGGTGGCGGGGGGCATCGCCGGCGATGCCGTACTTCGGCGTACGGATAAACTCACTCTGTCGGCCAATGAAACCCTCCCATACGGCCAGCGAATTAGCCAGGCTGATGCCCATGCCCACGGCCATCAGCAGGGGCACCAGCAGCGCCCCGCGCCAAAAGCTCTGGCCCAGTTCCTTCTGGGCCAATACATAAAACGTACCAGCGGAAAAAGTCAGAACCGTCAATAAGGCCATAATGATCAACGCCAGCACCGGCGATTTCGGCGCCAAAACCCCCGGTCCGCCAAGGAAAAATGTCGGCAGCAGCAGCACGGAAAGCAATACCGCCATGGGATAAACGATACCGGAGGAAAGATGAAACCACGCTTCAATTTTCACCCGCAGCGGCAGCCGGGCGCCCAGCAACGCCGGCAGGAGCTTGATGCCGGTTTGCACACTTCCTTTCGTCCAGCGATGCTGCTGCTGTTTGAAGGCGATAATTTCCGGCGGCAGCTCGGCGGGCGAAACCACTTCCGGCAGAAATATAATTTTCCACCCCTGCAGCTGGGCGCGGTACGACAGGTCCATATCTTCGGTCAGCGTGTCATGCTGCCAGCCGCCGGCGTCCCGGACCGCACGGGCACGCCACACGCCGCCCGTGCCATTGAAATTGATGAAGCGCCCGCTGCGGCTGCGGGCTCCATGTTCGATGATGAAGTGGCCGTCCAGAAATACGGCTTGGCAGCGTGTCAGCAACGACTGGCGGCGATTCAAGTGTTCCCAGCGGGTTTGAATACAACCGACTTTCGGATCGGTGAAATAATGGATTACCCGCCGGAGCATATCCGGCTGCGGCACGAAATCGGCGTCGAAAATGGCGATGAACTCGCCCTTGGCCGAAGCCAGGCCGGCGGCCAGAGCACCAGCCTTGAAGCCGGTGCGCTCCTGGCGATGCAGATACTCCACATCCACGCCCGCTTGCCGCAGCCGCGCACAGGCACGGCGGGCGATATCCGCGGACTCATCCGTGGAATCGTCCAGCACCTGAATTTGCAGCCGATCGCGCGGATAATCCAGCCGCCCCGCCGCTTCAATCACCCGCGCCGCGACATACCGCTCGTTGTACAGCGGCAACTGCACGGTCACGGTCGGCAAAATGTCGAATTTTCCCGCCCGAGCGGGCTGCCGCCTCCGGTACAGGCGGTACAGGATAACCTCCCAGTACCGATGCACGCTGTAAATGGTCAGCACGGTCAGCGGAATCAGGTACAAGCCATCCAAAATCCAACGCAACGTCGATATCATTGCAAGTCCTATTCTGGCCCAAGTTCGCCGCCATCTGATATTCGATAGTTGACGAAGGCACCCCCTACGAGACCTACCCACGAAAATATCAACATCCGTGCGCAGTTTAGGCCCTGCCGCGCTATTTTGCAAACTTTTTACCTATTCCGGGTAGAATATTTTCCGCGCGAATAGTGCGACGGTTGAGCTGAGGCGGCACGAAGCTATCCCTTGGAGAGGCCCATGTTCGAGAGCCCTTTATCCTCCCCCCCGGTGGCCGCCGGACCCAACGGCACGGGGTTGATTAACGCCGATCCCTGGTTAAAACCGTACCGAGACGTTCTCCGCCGGCGCTACGCCCATTATCAACGCCTGCGGCAGCGCCTCGATGAGAGCGGCGGACTGCTCGGTCCCATCAGTCAAGGGCATCATTATTTGGGGCTAAACCGCGGTGAAAACGCCGGCCAGCCCGGGGTGTGGTACCGCGAATGGGCGCCGGGCGCCGAAGCGCTGTATCTGATTGGTGATTTCAACGGCTGGGATCGCCGCGCCAATCCCCTGCGAAAAGATGCCTACGGCATTTGGAGCGTGTTCCTGCCGGATCAGATTTACGCCGCACGGTTGATTCACGGCAGCCAGGTGAAAGTGCATGTGGTCTCGGCCGCGGGCGCCATGGACCGCATTCCAGCTTATATTCGCCGGGCTGTGCAACATCCCGACACCCTTGATTTTACCGGTGTTTATTGGCATCCGCGCGAATCATTTCGATTCCAGCATTCCGCGACCAGCCCGCTGGCGCGCCGGCGCGGCGGCCTGCGTATCTATGAAGCGCACGTGGGTATGGCCCAGGAGCAGCCGCGCGTCGGCACGTTCCGCGAATTTACCGCCAACATCCTGCCGCGTATCGCCAAGCTCCATTACAACGCCGTGCAACTGATGGCCATCATGGAACATCCGTATTACAGCTCTTTCGGCTATCACGTCAGCAATTTTTACGCGGTCAGCTCGCGTTTTGGCACACCGGAGGATCTTAAGCAGTTGATCGACACCGCCCACGGTCTGGGCTTGGCAGTATTGTTGGACGTGATTCACAGCCACGCGGTAAAGAATCGCAACGAAGGCCTGGCCCTTTTTGATGGCACCGAGTTCCAGTACTTCCACGCCGGACCACGGGGCCACCATGTGGCCTGGGATTCCCTGTGCTTTGATTACCGCCGCTTTGAAGTGCAGCGGTTTCTGCTGAGCAACCTGCGGTATTGGTTGGAGGAATTCCAATTTGACGGGTTTCGCTTCGACGGCGTCACCAGCATGTTATACCTGGACCATGGACTAGGCGCCGAATTTAAAAGCTATGACGATTACTTCGGCGGCAATGTGGACCCGGACGCCCTCGCTTATTTGCAATTGGCCAATCAGTTGGTGCATACCTTGCGCCCCGCGGCGATTACCCTGGCCGAGGATGTCTCTGGAATGCCGGGAATGGCCCGCCCCGTGCCGGAGGGTGGGCTGGGTTTCGATTACCGCCTCGCCATGGGTGTGCCCGACTATTGGATCAAACTGTTAAAGGAACAACGCGACGAAGACTGGAGTCTCGGCGGTCTGTATCACACGCTGCTTAACCGCCGCCGAGATGAAAAACACGTCGGCTACGTGGAAAGCCACGACCAGGCCCTGGTGGGCGACAAGACCGTCGCGTTTCGACTGATGGACCAGGAAATGTATACCCACATGAGCAAGTTCACCCCCAGCCCGGTCATTGATCGCGGCCTGGCCCTGCACAAAATGATCCGCTTGCTCACTTTCAGCCTGGCCGGCGAAGCCTATCTGAATTTCATGGGCAATGAATTCGGCCATCCGGAGTGGATCGATTTTCCCCGACCGGGTAATAACTTTTCCTACCGCTACGCCCGTCGTCTCTGGTCTTTAGCGGGGCGCACCGATCTGCATTATGCCGCCCTGGAGCAATTTGACCGTGCCATGCAGTGCCTTGATGAAACCTGGACCCTGCTGGAGAATCCGTGGATTGAACAACTGCTGGTGCATGAAG
>JAKCCC010000462.1 GCA_021838985.1 Planctomycetota bacterium | reverse complement strand
CTCAATGACCATGGCGGGGTGCGCGGGCGCCCCACCGGCTAAGACGGCGGCGGTTACCGCGAAACCGGCGGGCGTTTGGCCCTTGACGATTAAGGATCCGGCCGCTGATGAATCCGGCGCCCAGATTTGGGCGGAGAACTGCATGCGCTGCCACGAACTTCGTTCCCCGCGGCAGTACACGCCGGCCCAGTGGAGTGTGATCGTGCAGTACATGCGGCTGAAGGCGGGATTGACCGGCGAACAAGCGCGGAAAGTATTGGCTTTCTTGAAGAGCGCCAGCGCGCATCAAGACTGAGTCGCCAGCGCCGGTAAAACGGCCGCTTGGCGTTTGGGCCCTCCTATTGACCGGCGGTGGGGAATCGCTCCTCCGCCGGTCGTGTTTTTAGATTTTGAAAAGGAGATTAGCCATAATGACCAGAACCGATGGTCCAGCACCTTCCGGCGTCGACCGGCTTTTTCAGTTTCATCTATGCTTCGCGCCGGCGCGTATTCTGGCCGCCGCCCTGCAATTAGATGTGTTTTCCCATATCGCCGCCGGCCAGCATACCACCGCGTCGCTGGCCAAGGCGGCCGGCGCTTCGGAGCGCGGGATGCGCATGCTGCTGGATGCTTTAACAGGGCTGCAATTACTTCACAAACGGGCTTCGATTTACGGTTTGTCCGCCTTGGCGCGTCGCTACCTGGTCCGATCGCAGCCGGATTATTGCGGGGCGATGCTGGGCGACGATCGGCTTTGGCACAATTGGACGCATCTAACCGAAGCCATTCGCACTGGCCAGGCGCCGGTGCGCGTCAATGAGCGGCAAACGGCCGAGGATTTTTTCCCCAACCTGGTGCGCGGATTGCATGTCATGAATCGCCCTCCGGCACGACGGCTGGCCCGGGCCTTGCTCGACGGCAGGCGCCGCACGGGATGGGAAGTGCTGGATGTCGCCTGCGGTTCCGGCATTTGGGGCATTGCTTTGGCCGAGGCGGATGGCACGGCACGGGTCACCGCCCAAGATTTTCCGAAAGTACTGGAGTTGACTCGGCAGTATGTCCATCGGCACGGGGTGGAAAAGCGTTTTAACTTTTTAGGCGGGGACTTAAACGAGATCGATTTTGGCGCGAATCGCTTCGACGTGGCTTTATTGGGAAATATTGTGCACTCGGAGGGCGCCGATTCGGCGCGGCAACTTTTTCGTAAGATGCACGCGGCGCTTAAGCCCAAAGGTCGAATGGTGATTATCGACATGATTCCCAACAATTCGCGGACCGCCCCGCCGTTCCCGCTGCTCTTTGCCTTGAATATGCTCGTCAACACGGCACGGGGTGATACGTATACTTTCAAGGAATATTCGGGTTGGCTGCGGGAAGCTGGTTTTGGCCGCGTCACCCGGGTGGACATCGGATGGCATTCACCGGCGGTGCTGGCGGTGCGCTGACGGTGGACACACTCCGCGGGTCCGTCGAACCAGCGACCAGCCACGGCACGTGCCTGCCGCTGGAGGCGGCCATGATGCGCCGCCGGCGATCCAATGAGTCCTTCGGCGCTCCCACTTAGAGGCCGTGCTGGGGATCCATGCGGCGCCCGCTGATTTGTACGGGAATGATTTTGCGGGTGGGAACCTGTTCCAGCGGCGTGCGGCGGCCATGGCCCGGACGCCAGGCGTGCCGCAGGCGGTTGTACTTCGCGTCGTTGGCGGCGCGCACGCGGCTTTTTTCCGCCAGATCCTCCACCGCCACCAGCCGCCCTTCCACCAGCACGGAGGCGTAATCGTCCAGCTGATCGGTGAACCAGTCGACTTCAAAACAAACCTGGTCGTTGGTTTGCAAGATGGCCCCTTTACGGCCACGCAGCGGCACCCGCAGATAGACGCAATTATCGAGCCAGCAAAAGGGCAGGGGAATGACGTAGGGTCTGGCATCGGTGGAGGCCATGGCCAGGCGCCCGATCAAGGCGTTATCCAAAAGTGCGGCGATTCGCTCGAGGGTCATGGCGATCATGGAACGTTCCAGGAAAAGGGCTAAATAGACTACTTTATCTATTGTACGCGCCTACAATAAGTGCGGCAAGAAAATTTGCGAACGGCGGCAACGATGCGTACCAATAAATCTCAACCGGCGGCTGGCGGCGCGGATGGGTTGCCCTGCGTCGCCCTCCCGATGGCCATCGGGATAAGCGCGGGGTTCGGGCTTAATGGGGGAAACGGCCCCGTCGCGCAGTGCAGTCGCCAGGGGCCACTTCCGGGCCCTGAAACGGCGCCGGAACGATGCGCCACCCCCAACGCACCACCCGCAACGATGTCTCCCGGCGGGTTGGCGTATGCGGCCAGCGATTTTGAACATTCGCCGCTGGTGGTGTTCTACGAAGTGACGCGCGCCTGCAATCTGCTGTGCCGGCATTGCCGCGCTGAGGCCCAGCCGCACCGGCATCCGCTGGAGCTGGACACGGCCGCGGCCCAAAGCTTGCTGGATGATTTTAAACGTTTCCCCAAGCCGCCGCTGGTGGTCTTTACCGGCGGCGATCCCATTAAGCGGCCGGACGTGTTCGACCTGGTAAGCCACGGCGTGGCTATCGGCTTGAAAATGGCGATGACGCCTTCGGCGACAAGACTGGTTTCAACCAAGGTGATTCGTCGCCTTAAGGATACCGGGTTGCATCGTTTGGCGATTAGTCTGGATGGCGCCGACGCGGCCACGCATGACGATTTCCGCCGTGTTCCCGGCAGCTTTGCCCGCACCTTGGAAATCATCCAGGACACCATGGATTGCGGCCTGTCCATGCAGATTAACACCACCATTACCCGGCAAAATTTTCACCAGCTTGACGCGATGGCGGATCTGCTGGATCGGTACCCCATCGCCTTGTGGTCCGTCTTTTTCCTGGTGCCCACGGGGCGGGCCATGGCCGCGCCGCGAATTGCGCCGGGCGAGTATGAAACCGTCTTTGAAAAGCTCTATGCTCATTCCGGCCGCCATCGCTTCGGCATCAAAACCACCGAGGCGCCACACTACCGGCGGTTTCTCCTG
>JAKCCC010000461.1 GCA_021838985.1 Planctomycetota bacterium | reverse complement strand
CCAGCAGGGATGGGATGGCGAACTTCGCATGGCGCTATCATGCCGGAATTCCAGCCCAGCCGCCAATAGATCAGGCGCCTATGGCCACCGGTTATGATTGCGGCTTGGTTTACAAGCCCCGGCGACCAAGCCGAGCCGTGTCCTTGCGGTTAGAATGAAGATAAGGCTTCTTATGGAGCGCACCAAATGAACGAACCGTCCCCACCGCTTTCGGTTGAGGCCAGGCGTTTATCCGATTCGACCCAGGCCGAAGCCTGGCGCAAATGGGGGCCATATCTGGCCGATCGCGCCTGGGGCACCGTGCGTGAAGATTACTCCCCCACTGGCGACGCCTGGAACTATTTTCCCCACGATGTCGCCCGCAGCCGCGCCTACCGCTGGAGCGAGGACGGTTTGGGCGGCATCTGCGACGAAAAGCAAATCCTGTGCTTGGCCTTCGCCTTTTGGAATGGCCGCGATCCGATTCTAAAAGAGCGGCTCTTCGGCTTGACCAACCAGGAAGGCAACCATGGCGAAGACGTTAAGGAATATTATTTCCACCTGGACAACACGCCCACGCACTCTTACATGAAGATGCTTTATCGCTACCCCCACGCCGAATTTCCCTATCGACAACTGGTGGAAATCAACCGGCATCGGGGGCCGGATCAACCGGAGTACGAATTGGTCGACACCGGCGTACTGGCGGAGAATGCCTTCTGCGATATCTTCATCGAATACGCCAAAGCCGATCCGGGCCGGATTTTATGCCGCCTGACCGTGTGCAATCGCGGGTCGCAGGAGGCCGGCCTGCATATATTGCCAACGCTGTGGTTTCGCAACACCTGGTCCTGGAGCAGCCCGCCGGGACGTCAGCCGATCATCCGCCACGCTGATCCACCTGGCGGCGGAGTGGGTTTGGTGGCCGAACACGTGGAACTGGGCCTTTGTTTTCTTTATGCCCGCGAAGCCGTGGAAACCTGGTTTACCTTCAACGAAACGAATCAGCAGCGACTCTTTGGCGTCCCCAACGCCTTCCCGGCGGTGAAAGACGCCTTTCACGAATATCTCGTGAATAATCAACCTAACGCCCTGCACCAGAACCCCTGGGGAACTAAAGCGGCGCTGCCTTTCTATTTTCGCCTTGCCGCCGGCGGCCAACAATCCGTGGAACTGGTTTTATCCGAGCGCCGTCTGGCTGAGCCTTTCGCCGATTTTTCCACCGTCTTTCAGCAACGGCTGGCGGAAGCGGATGCGTTTTATCAGACCATGCTCCCAGCCACGTGCGATCCCAACTTGCGACGTCTGCAACGCCAGGCGCTGGCGGGCCTGCTTTGGACCAAGCAGTTTTATCATTATAACGTGGACGTTTGGCTGCGCGGGGACAGCGCCTGTCCACCGCCGCCGCAGCGGCGACAGGGGCGCAATGCCGGTTGGCGGCGGTTGGCGGCGGAAGATATCGTGGCGATGCCGGACAAGTGGGAATATCCCTGGTTCGGCGCCTGGGATTGGGCGTTCCACTGCCTGACGCTTGGCTATGTTGATATCGCCTTGGCGAAGAGCCAGCTGGAATTAATCGTCAGTGAGCGCTACCAGAACCTGTCCGGCCAATTGCCGGCCTATGAATGGGCGTTTAATGACGCCAACCCGCCCCTGCAGGCTCTGGCGGCCTGGCGCGTCTACAACATGGAAAAACGCCGGAACGGCGGCCACGGAGACCGCGGCTTCCTGGAACGCATCTATCACAAGCTTTTGCTGAACTTCGTCTGGTGGGTCAACCGCAAAGACCAACGCGGCCATAACGTTTTCGAGGGCGGTTTCCTTGGTTTGGACAATATCTCCGTGTTTGACCGCAGCCGTCCGCTGCCCAACGGCCAGATGCTCGAACAAGCTGACGCCACGGGATGGATGGGCCTGTTTTGCCTGAACATGATGACCATCGGCCTGGAATTGGCGCAACAGGATCCCGCGTACAGCCACCTGGCCCTGAAATTTTTCGATCATTTCCTGGTCATCGCCCAGGCGATCAATACCGCGGCGGATGGCGACGTGGGATTATGGGATGGCCAGGACGGTTTCTATTACGACAAAATCATCTGCCCCCAACGGCATTGTGCTATTCCGCTGCGCGTGCGCTCCAGCGTGGGATTAATTCCGCTGTATGCGGTGCAGGTGCTGGAAAAGAGCTGGTTCGGACATTTGTCCGCGTTTCAGCAGCGCTGGGCGTCGGAAACGATGCAGCGGGCCATTCGAGAGGAAAGTGTGGGTTGTACCTGGTCGGCGGATCGGTCGCGCTGTTTACTAAGCATCGCCAACCGACATCGTCTCGAGCGCGTACTGAGCCGGGTGACGGATGAGAATGAATTTCTCTCCCCGTTCGGCGTGCGTTCGCTGTCACGTTATCATCTTGAGCATCCGTATCAGATCGGCTTTGAGCACCAGGAATGGACCGTGCGTTATGAGCCGGCGGAATCACATAGTACCCTGTTCGGCGGCAACTCCAACTGGCGCGGGCCGATCTGGTTTCCCATCGCTTATCTGCTGATCACCGCCCTGCGCAGCTATCACCGCTTCTATGGCGACGCGGTGCAGACGCCCCGGCCAGGTCGCCCCGGGGAACGGATGAACCTGCTGGAGCTTTCCGAAGAACTAGCCCGGCGGATGATTTCCATCTTTCTGCCGGACGGCCATGGGCGCCGCCCCGTTTTTGGCGGGCAGAACCTGTTCCAGAACAATCCGCTATGGAAAGATTTGGTCCCGTTCCACGAATATTTCCATGGCGACAGCGGCGCCGGCCTCGGCGCCTCGCACCAAACCGGCTGGACCGCCCTGCTGGTGCAGCTGATCGATTACGTAACCCGCGGTTATCAACGCTCCGGCGGCTAACGTGGGCGCTGATTTCACTGCCGTCCCGGGCGCCGGGCACATTCCAGGCGGGCGCCAGGCTGAAACTACCGCGCAGAGTCGCCAAGCAAGAAACTTCAGGGCGACTCAACCAAGCCGCCCGCCCATCGACGGGGCGTGCGGCAAAACA
>JAKCCC010000460.1 GCA_021838985.1 Planctomycetota bacterium | reverse complement strand
CCGGCGTGGCCAGCGCCTGCTTTTGCAGACACGCCGCGGCGCCGTTGATTTCACCGTCGCGGGCGCCGTGCAGGCGCGGGCGGCCGCGCTGTTGGCGCGGTTCCTGCGCGTGCGCCGCATTTACCGTCACCTTGCCGCCCAGGCCCTTATCGGCACCTGGACCGAAGCACGGCGTTATTTCGGCGTAACCGGCGCCCACCTGGTGATGCTGAACGCCAAGCCCGGTTATCAAGCGGAAGCGGTGATGAAGGCGGTCCGAACTTATCTGGCGGCGCCGGCTGACCCCGGGTGGTTGGGATCGATGTTCAACTGGCGTTCCTTTCAGGTGCGCGGTTTTTCAGCCCATCAAATAAAAGTGCGCTTCAACGCGCTGGTGCGAAATGTGCTCGCCGGGCTTAACGTGGTAGCCGCGGTGCTGTTGCTGGCGGGGGCGATGGGCAGCGCAGCGCTTCTCGCCGCCGACCTGCGCGGCCGGCGCTATGAGTTAGGCGTCCTGCGGGCCAGTGGGTGCGGGCGGGGGCAACTGCTTCGCTTGCTTTTAGCCGAGCTATCGCTGTTAGCCGTCGTAGCGGTGATCTTAGGAACCGCGCTGGGAGTGTACTTGAGCTTCATGGCCACGCGCCTGGATCACCGCCTGCTGGGAATGGATTCGCGCTTGATTATCGCCTGGCCGGCGTGGCCCGTGGCCGCCGGCGCCGCGGTCTTGGCGGTGCTATTGGCGGGGCTGCCCGGCGCCATGGGGGCGGCACGCACCGGCATCGCCAGCCTGTTGGCCCGCCGCGGGGAGTAGTCGGGATATGATTATTTAAGCGTGGCCCCAGGGGCCAACGCCGCTGGCGGACGGATGCGATGACCGAACGGGAAAAATTTGCGGCCGACGAACTGGCGATGGTTCTGAGTCATTACGATCTGGGAGTCATCGACGCCATCAAGGAATTCGCCCATGGCTCGCGCAAAAGCCCCAAGCTGCTGATTCGCACCAAACGCGGCGCCTATCTTCTGAAGCGCCGGGCGAAGGGGCGGGATGATCCGGCCAGGGTGGATTTTGGCCATGGTTTGCAGCTATATCTGGCTCAGAAGCACTTTCCACTGCCCCACCTGATTCGCACCCGTCGCGGCGGTCATACCGTGGTTCGGCTGGCCGGGGCGATTTACGAATTATTCGAATATCTCCCCGGCGGGCCTTATGATAATTCACTGCCGGCGACGAAAGACGCGGGAGAAATTCTGGCCCTGTTTCATCACCTGCTGCGCGATTACACCCCGCCGTCCCAACCTCCCGTCGGCAGCTACCACCAGAGCCGCCAGTTGGTCGAGCGCCTGGCGCTATTGCCGGCGGCGCTGGATCGCACCGCCCCGCACGACGGCGCCGAGCCGTGGATGATAGATGAGCTTCTGGACAGTTTGCGGACCGTCTATGAAAATGCCGCTAGCCGGGTGGATCGCCTGGGCTTTGCCAACTGGCCCCGTCAGATCGCCCACGGCGACTGGCATCCGGGCAACATGCTGTTCCACCACCAGCGCGTCGCCGCGGTGATTGATTACGATTCCACCCGCCTGGAGCCGCGGGTGGGTGATCTGGCCAATGGAACTCTGCAGTTTTCGATCCTTGGCGGCGGGCCAGATCCCAGCGCCTGGCCGGCCGAAGTGGACCCGGGGCGCTTCCAGCATTTTCTAGACGGCTATGCGGCGCTGGAAAAAGTGGACCCGGCGGAGTTGCGGGCCGTACCTTGGCTGATGATCGAGGCCCTGGTGACGGAAAGCGTTTTTCATATTGCCGCGACGGGATCGTTTGCCCATATGGATGGATTCGCATTTTTAAAGATGGTGCGGCGCAAAAGCGACTGGATCACGGCCCAGGCCGAGGAGCTGACAGCGGCGCGATGAATCTGGAATCGGCGACATTCTTTTCCCCCTCCGGGCCGATCGCCCGGCGATTGGCCGGCTTTGAGCGGCGCCCCCAGCAACTGGAAATGGCCGTGGCGGTGGAGCGGGCCTTCACCGAAGGGCGCCATCTGGTGGTGGAGGCCGGCACCGGTGTCGGGAAATCTTTCGCCTACCTGGTTCCGGCGATTCACCAGGTCGTGCGGAACCGGCGGCGGGTGGTGATCTCCACCCATACCATCAGCCTGCAGGAGCAACTGCTGGAGAAAGACATCCCGTTTCTGCGCGCCGTCAGCGGCGAGGAATTTTCCGCCGTCTTGTGCAAAGGCCGCTCCAATTATCTCTGCCTGCGCCGCCTCGACCAGGCCCGGCAAAAAGCCGTACACTTATTTATGGAACCCGCGTCGGGACGGGATCTGGAAATGATCCGGGCCTGGTCGGAAAAAACTACGGCCGGCTCCCTTTCGGATCTGCCCCGCCAGGTAACCTGGCCGGTCTGGGAAAAGGTCTGTGCCGAAGCCGGCAATTGCCTGGGGCGGCCATGCAAGTTTTATCAGCCTTGCTTCTACCAGGCCAGCCGCCGGCGCATCCAGCACGGCCAAATCCTGATCTGCAATCACGCGCTGCTGTTCTCCGATCTGGCGCTGCGGCGCGCCGGCTCAGCCCTGCTGCCTGATTATGATCTGGTGGTGATTGATGAAGCCCACACCATCGAAGCGGTGGCGGCGGATCATCTCGGCTTGAGCTTCGGTGAGAGCCAGGCGCTGCATCTGCTGAATGCCTTGTTTTCCCCGACCACGGAACGCGGCTTTTTAAGTAGCCTGCGGGATATCGATACCGCGGCGGCTAAAGAAGCGGTAGCCGACACCCGTTGGGAGCAGGAGCACTTTTTCGATGCCTTGGCGGCCTGGCAGCGCGGGCACGCCTCAAGCAACGGGCGAATTCGCAGCAAGCCAAGCCTCGAAAATGCTCTTTCCCCCGCCCTGCTCCGCCTGGAGCGATCACTGCGGGCGCTGATGCGAACGCTGGCGGACCAAGCTGGCATCGCCGATACGGCCATCGAAGATAATCCCAACCAGGGCCGGCCGCTGGTCGATTCAGCCTTTGATGCGCAGAAGGATCGCTTTGAGATC
>JAKCCC010000459.1 GCA_021838985.1 Planctomycetota bacterium | reverse complement strand
ATGCTTCTCGCCCCGCCAGGGGGAGGCGTTGTCACCGAAGGTCAGGCAGAAAAAGTCGCCGCGAAGGACTTGCAGGATTGGCGGCAAGCTTTTATCCGCCGGTTCCGTGGCCCACGGCGCCACGGATAGCGGCGCTATGGCCTTGCCGTGTCGATCAAAGGTGACCGGACCAAGATGCCCGCCTTGAACGGTGACCCACAGTTCCACTTCGTCATTGGCCAGACGCCAGCCGGGCTGGCCAAGCCTCATTTGTGGTTCCGCCATCGCCGGCATGGGTGGCCCCCTATTCCGTTTCCGCCTGATCCACGCGCTGGATGCGGGCGCCCGCCTGATTTAGCCGTTTTTCAATTCGCTCATAGCCGCGGTCGATATGATACACCCGATGCACGACGGTCACACCTTGGGCCGCCAGCCCGGCCAGCACCAGGGCCGCGGAGGCGCGCAGATCGCTGGCCATCACCGGCGCGGCAATCAACTTCGGTTGGCCTTCCACCATCACCGTGGCCCCTTCGCGATGCACGCGGGCGCCCAGGCGCGCCAGTTCCGCCACATGCAGGAACCGATCGGGGAATATTTTTTCCGTGATAATGCTGTTGCCGTGGGCCAGAGCCAGCAGCGCCATGAACTGGGCCTGCAGATCGGTCGGAAAACCGGGATAAGGCTGGGTGGTGATCGTGCCGGGCTGGAGGCGCTGCGGCGCCGCCACGTGAACGCCGCCGTTGCATTTTTCCACGCGCACGCCAATTTGGCGCAATTTGTCGATTACCGCGACCAGGTGATCCAGGCGGACGTTTTGTAGCCGCAGTTCTCCGCGGGAAATGGCTGCGGCGACCAGAAAAGTGCCCGCTTCGATGCGATCGGGAATGACCCGATATTCACAGCCATGCAGTTCCCGGACGCCTTCGATGATCAACCGCGGCGTGCCCTGGCCGGTGATGCGCGCTCCCATGGCATTCAGATAATTCGCCAGGTCCACGGTTTCCGGTTCGCAGGCGGCCCCTTCGATCACCGTTTGGCCGCGGGCCAGGGTCGCGGCGCACATGACGTTCGCGGTGCCCAGCACGGTAGAGCCGAAATTGCCGCCGAGAAAAATTTCCGCGCCGCGCAGGCGTTTGGCGGTGGCGACGATGTCGCCGTTTGCCAGACGGATGCGCGCCCCCAGTGCCGCCAGGCCGCGCAGGTGCAGATCCACGGGGCGGTCGCCGATGGCGCAGCCGCCGGGCATGGACACCCGCGCCCGGCCCCGGCGGGCCAGCAGCGGGCCAAGCACACAGATGCCCGCCCGCATTTTGCGGACCAGGTCATAGGGGGCGTGGGATTGGCTTTGATCGCGAACCCTGATTTCCAGAGCGCCGTCCTTCTGGCGCAGAACCGCAGCCCCCAACCCCGTCAACAGGGCGATCTGCGAACGAACGTCCTGCAGATCAGGCACGCCGCGGATCAACGACGGCTCATCGGACAAAAGGGCCGCCGCCATGATGGGCAGGGCCGCATTCTTGGCGCCGTTAACGGCAATAGACCCCCGTAACTTCATACCACCCTGAATAACCAATGAATCCATGTTCCGTATCCTCCCGGATGAACATTGAGGCGCAGGCCGGATCGTTGGAGGGATGGGCTTTACCCCGGGCGCGGGCGCCGCAGCACCTCACCTGCGCTCCGGCGGAATCCGCGGCCAGCGGCGTTGCGGCGAACTTCGTTATGAGCCTTGCATCCAACCTATCCGTATGGTCGCAGAATCCCCCGGTTACCAGCCAACGCGCCGACCGCTACGCGCCTGCGGCAAGGCCCAGCACGTCGGCCATTGTGTAGCGGCCAGGTTTTCGGCCGGCCAGAAATTCGGCGGCGCGCAACGCTCCACGGGCGAAAGTTTCACGAGCTGTGGCGATGTGTTTCAGCTCAATCCGCTCACCTGCCGCGGCAAAATAAATGCTGTGTTCACCGACCACGTCGGCCAAACGCACCGCGTGGATACCGATGCTGCCCGGTTGGCGCCCAGCGTCCGGGCCATGGCGGCCATAGATCATGGTGGCTTCTGGGGCCCGATCCGTAGCCCGGCAGATGGCTTCCGCCAGGGCCAGGGCGGTGCCGGAGGGGGCGTCTTTTTTCTGGTTATGATGGGCTTCGACAATTTCCACATCATAGGCCGTCCCCAGCCGTCGCGCCACCTGGGCGGCGATGTGCAGCAGCACATTGATGCCCAAGCTGGTATTAGCGGTCTGCAGCACCGCGATCGTGCCGGCGGCCTGGTCAATGGCGCGTTGATCGGCATCGGTTAACCCGGTGGTGCCAATCAACAGCGGAATCTTGCCGCGCACACATTGTTCCAACCGCAAACGTGCCCCGGCGGGCGCGGAAAAATCGATTAACACGTCCACCGCCGATTCAAGTGACGCGGTTATTTTTATCCCCGCCGCGCTCGCGCCCGCGACCGTACCGGCATCTTCTCCCAGCCGCGGGCAGTCCGGTCGATCCAGGGCCGCCCGAAGCCGATAGTGTTGCGGCTGGGCGAGAGCCGCTTTGATAATCAAAGCCCCCATACGGCCGGCGGCGCCGGAAACAGCAATGTTGATCGGTGCTTCGGTCATCTTACTCCACGCCCTGTTGTGCGCCGCAACGCCCTCGGCCTACGCTGCGGTTTAACCGCCGATGGCGCTCGGCACATTTCCCACGCTTGCCCGTTTCATCACCAGGATCTCCCGGAGTGCCGACACCCTCGCAGCGCCAACGCCCCTGTAGAGCCAACGCCCTCGTCGGCGGCCTGGCCGATGGGGCATCGGCCCTACATAGCCCCGCCCTAACCCTTGGGGCTATCCAACCCACCCCTTCGGCTGGCGCCTGGCATGCCGGCGCTGTTCTTCTGCAATACCTCTTTAAGGTGTTCGGCGACCTGCGGCAAATGAATTTGCGCCTTACCAAAACCTTCCACGGCGCCGGCGGCGACGGCCTGCTTCTGCGCCTCGTGCCGATTGCTTACTAACATCAAAGGCGGGCACTGCGGCCGCTGCCGCAGCCGGCGGATCAGCTCC
>JAKCCC010000458.1 GCA_021838985.1 Planctomycetota bacterium | reverse complement strand
CCCGCAGCACCCGGCTTCAGCCCGGTGATCCTTCGAGTCACCGGCGGCGATTCGCCCGCAGTGACCCGGTGCACGGCTTCCGGACGCGACGCCCGAAAATTAAGCGGTGACCGAGCACTAGACTTTACGCTGGTTCGGGATGGACAAAACGATGGATCAAAATACTTTGATTGAATCCGTGGTGCGGGAAGTACTGCAGCGCTTGGACGCCGCCAAAGCCGCTAGCCCGGCGGCATCCGGCGGACCGGCGCTGGGCATTTTCCACCAAGCCGCCGAGGCCGTGGAAGCCGCCCTGCAGGCGCAGAAAAAGCTCGCGGAGGGGGGGCTGGAAGTCCGCCACGGCATCTGCCGCCTGATTAAAAGAATCGCCGTGCAAAACGCCGACGCCTGGGGCCGACTGGAATTGGAAGAAACAAAAGTCGGTCGGCTGGATCATAAGATCGCCAAACTCCATCTCCTGGCCCATGTGCCGGGGGTGGAATTTTTGCGCACGGTGGCGCATAGCGGTGATCATGGGGTCACTCTGGATGAAATGGCCCCGTGGGGTGTGCTGGGCGTCGTGACGCCCGTGACGCATTCGATCCCGACGCTGTCCGCCAATGCCATCAATATCATAGCCGCCGGCAACGCCTTGGTCATCAATGCCCATCCCTCCGGACATCATTGCGCCAGGGAAGCGGTGCGCACGTATAACCGCCAGATCGCGGAGAATTTCGGTATCGAAAACCTGATCGGCCTGATCGACCCGCCCACGCTTCAGTCCGCCAACGCCCTGTTTGAACACCGCGACATCGCCCTGCTCGTGATTACCGGCGGACCGGGGGTGGCCCGTGCCGCCCTGGCCCAGAAGAAGCGGGCGATTGTCGGCGGTCCGGGCAATCCGCCGGTGGTGATCGATGAAACGGCCGACCTGGATCGGGCGGCACGTGGCATCATCAGCGGCGGCGGATTTGACAATAATCTGCTGTGCATCGGTGAAAAGGAAGTATTCGTGGTGGAGAAAGTCTTCGGGCCAATGCTGGACGCCATGAGCCGCGCGGGCGCTGTGCGCCTGACCGCGGCACAGATTGAGTCATTGACCAAACAGGCTTTCGAATGGAAAGATGATCACTTCGCGGTACGCAAGGAACTAGTTGGAAAAGACTGCCGCATCCTGGCTGAAGCCGCTGGAACCACGTGCCCGGCCAATACGGAGCTGCTTTTCGGTGAAACGGATGAAAACAATCCTTTCGTGCCGGAGGAACAGATGATGCCATTTGTGCCGTTCGTTCGCGTCCGCGACTTCGACGCAGCGCTGGGGCTGGCGGTTAAGCATGAGCACGGCTTTGGCCATACCTGCGTGATTCATTCCAACCACCTGGCGAATATCACGCGCATGGGGCGGGTGATGAACACCACGGTCTATGCCGTCAACGGGCCGAGCACTGCCACGCTTGGCATCGGAGGAGAGGGTTATCCCAGCTACACCATCGCCACGCCCACCGGGGAGGGGGTTACCAATCCGCTGACCTTCACCCGTTTCCGCCGCATGGCGCTCAGCGGAGCGCTGCGCGTGGTGTAGCGGCCCAGGAGGCGCCGATGACCAGTCAGGAACTGACGCCGAGGTGCGTCCGTGGCTCCAGTCGCGTTTCAGGCCGCGGCTGCGGGGGGTTATTCTCTACCGCTCGCAGGCCCGCCATGGGGTTTCGAACGGCAGCCCTGATGCGGTGGCGCACCGCACCGGTCGTTTCGCCTTCTATCGTCAGGTCCACGCCGAAGGAATTGAGCTGTGAATAGGCAGACCAAAGCTCTGCTGGAGCGGGCGCGGCGCTCGATTGCCAGCGCCGCTATCTTACCGCGGCAGGATCCCGGCGATTCGGTATCGCGCTTGTACGGCGGGGCTTTTTACGCCGAGGCGGCCCGGTTCTGCAATCGGGGCCAACCGTTCCGTAAGCCCAGCGCGGCTGCGCCTCAACCAAAATATATAGCCCCCGGTCCGCACGGAGGCGGAGTAGTTTAGTCGCTCACGGCGACCCTCGGCGGATCGGGGAGTCGCCTTTGGAGACCTTGCCGGGGGTAGCGGTCGGCCGGATAAAAGGATGTTCTGGTGACGAATAAAATCTTCGCGCGGCGCGAAGAAACACGGAGCTTGTGATACAGGGTCATTGAGGCGGCTGTACACCGAGACCTCGTGAAAACGGAGCGATGGTCAAAGGAGGCTGGGGTGGCTTTTGCACGTCTGCTGAGTTTGTGCGCTACTGCTGATTATGGCGGGGCGATCCGGACGGGCGCAGCGGATGCGGCCTTGGCGCCGAATGATGGCCCGGCGGCGCTGGAAGAAGTTGAGAAAATGGAGAACTTCTTCCCGGATGAGGGCGGGCTGGAGAACCAGGCCGGTGGCTGACGATCACGAACTGATTGCGAAGATTACCGAAGCCGTGCTGGCCGCGTTGGCGCAGCGTGGTGTGGGCGAAGCCGGTGCCTCCGCCGCGCCCGCCGCCATCCACGCCCCGGCGGGAGTCTGCACGGGCGATTATTCCAAGTTTCCCGAACTTGCCGGTACACCTGCGCCAGCAGGCCCGTGCGCGGTGGTGCCGCCACCGAAGCTTGCCGTCGCGCCGCCGCCCGCGTTGCCGTCGGGTGTCGCGCCGAACGGCCCTGCCGCTGGTGCCGCGGTGTTGTCGGGTATCGTCACCGCGCATCGGCTCGAAGGACTCCAGGGAATCATCTATCTGGCCAAGGGGGCCAGACTTTCCCCGCTGGCACAGGACCTGGTCAAACAACGCGGCCTGGAAGTGCGCCAGGCCACCGGCTTACCCGCTAAAAAATCGAACCCCGACTGGGTATACTGGATGCAGGGTTATTGCCCGTCCGCAGCGCGGGTGGTTGAACAGTACCAAGGCCGATTGCTCGATACGATCTCCGGTACTTCCGGCGAGCAACTCCCGGCGGTCATTGGCTGGTTGAGCCATAACCTTGGACCAGGCGGCGCCAAACTGGCGGTGCTGTTTGTTCCTACCGCCGGCCAGGCCCTGGTGCTGGCGAACCGCT
>JAKCCC010000457.1 GCA_021838985.1 Planctomycetota bacterium | reverse complement strand
CGGCCCATGCTGGCTTGGGTGCTGGATGCCGTGCGTGCCACGGCCGTAGCCCGGATCGTGGTGGTGGTCGGCTACGGGCACGAGCGTGTGCGGCGCGCCTTTGCCGGGCAAGCCGACATTCAATGGGTGCGGCAGTCGGAGCCGAAAGGAACGGGCCACGCCGTAGCGGTCTGCCGCGCTGTGTTGGAATCGTTTGCCGGCGACGTATTCGTCCTGGCCGGCGACGGTCCGTTGGTGCGGCCCCAGACCCTCCGGGCCATGCTGACGAAACATCAGGCCAGCGGGGCCGCGCTGACTCTGGCCACGAGCCGACTGGAGAATCCGCATGGCTACGGTCGTATTCTCCGGGATGGCGCCGGGGAAGTGATCGGCATCGTGGAAGAGAAAGACGCTACGGCCCAACAACGGCGGATCACGGAAGTGAACCCGTCGTACTATTTGTTTCAGGCCAGAGCCTTATTTTCAGCCGTGGAGAAAATCGCACCGAATAACCTCAAGGGCGAATATTATCTCACCGATGCGGTCGGTATTTTGGGCGGCCAGGGACTGAAAGTGGTGGCGGTGCAGGATGTGGCGCCGGAGGATGTGTTAAGCATTAATTCGCGCGCGGAATTGGCGGCGGTAAATCAGATCCTGCAGAGGCGTTTACAGCAGGCGCTGTCCGAAGCGGGGGTTACGCTGGTGGCGCCGCTCAACACGTGGATTGAATTTGGCGCCGAAATCGGGCAAGATACCGTGCTCGAACCTTTCACCTGGATCGGCCGCGGCGCGCATGTGAAGGCGAAGTCCCATGTACCGGCCGGGACGGTGATCGCGCGCGGCGGCTGTTGGCCGCGCCGCGGGGGCCGTCGGAGCGGTAGAACATGAGTGAACTGGGCGACAGGTTGAAGGTGTTTACCGGGCGGTCCAATCCCGTCCTGGCAGACCGGATTTGTGAGCATATCGGTATCCCGCTGGGGCGGGCCCGCACCGAGAGCTTTCCCGATGGCGAGATCATCGTCAAATTAGAGGAGGATGTGCGCGGGCGGGACTGTTTCATTGTGCAATCCACCTGCCCGCCGGTGAACGAATATCTGGTGGAGCTGCTGATTTGGGTGGACTGCCTGATGCGGGCCTCGGCCAGCCGCATTACGGCGGTGGTGCCGTATTTCGGTTACGCCCGCCAGGATCGCAAAAGTGAGGGGCGCACGCCGATTACGGCGAAAATGGTGGCCAACATCATCACCGCGGCGGGCGTCAGCCGGGTGATTGCGATGGACCTGCATGCGGCACAGGTGCAGGGTTTTTTTGATCTGCCCGTGGATCATCTACTGGCGGCGCCGGTATTTCTGGCCTGGTACCGCAGCCACTTGACGGAAATCGGTCGGTTGGTGATTGTTTCGCCCGATCCGGGGAATTTGAAAGCCGCCAGCTATTATGCCGAAATACTCGGCGGCGATTTGGCGTTTATTGATAAGCGGCGGCAATCGGGCACGCAGGTGGCGATGTCCACTATTGTCGGCGAGGTGGAAGACAAAACGGTGCTGATGTTCGACGATATGATCACCACCGGCGGAACGGTGATTGAGGCCAGCCGCATTTTGATGGACCACGGGGCCAAAGCCGTACACATCGCCGCGACGCACGGCATTTTTGCCGGCAGCGCCGTGGAGCGGTTGGCGAAAAGCCCCATCGAGAAGATTATTGTAACCGACACGGTGCCTCTGGACGACCGCGTCGCACCACTGTTGGGCCGGCTGGTGGTGCTTTCCGTGGCCGATCTGCTCGGAGAGGCAATCAAGCGCATTCACCTGAACCAATCGGTTTCCAAGCTGTTTGATCAGGGCGGAAATGGCGGGAAGCGCTAGGTAGGAACGCAGAATGCAGGCGGCGATTGAAATAGGGCGTCCGGCCGGTTCCAGTAGCAGGTCGAAGATCCGCCCCGGTGGACACGGTCCGAAGTGCCGTGGCTTGTCCGCTGGTTCGACGGTACATCGGAGTGTGCCTACTACTACCGCAGTCATTCTGCGTTCCTACGTAAGGTGGCAACGCCGAAGGGCTCGGACCATAGAACGGCAGCTTCCGGCTAGAATATTCGAATGAAATGAAGGAGTGATGCTTATGGTGGCTCTATCAACCGGCGCCCGGCGGACGCTGGAAGCGGAAATTCGCCAGCCGGTCGGTGGTCGGCACGTCGTCCGGCTGCGCCGTGCCGGAAAATTGCCGGGCGTGGTATACGGTCTTGGTCGCGAGACCGTGGCGATTTCCATGCCCGCCAATCAAGTGGATCAGGTGGTCCATAGCGGTGCCCACCTGGTGGACCTCCAGGTGGCGGGCCAGACGGAACACGTGCTTATTCAGCAGGTGCAATACGATCACTTGCAAACCAACATCACGCACGTGGACTTCCTGCGCATCGATCCGACGCAAAAGGTCCGGGTGAAAGTGCCGCTGGAATTCCGTGGCACGCCGAAAGGGGCGAAAGAGGGTGGAATTCTGGAAACGCAGATCGCGGAATTGGAGTTGGAGGTGCTGCCGCTGGAAATTCCGGATGTCATACGTGTCCATGTGGAGCATCTGGAAATGCATGGCATTGTGCACGCGCGGGAGATCGCCCTGCCGAGCGGCGCCCGGCTGATAAATCCCGCGGATCAGATTGTCTGCCAGGTGCGCATCGTCAAGGAAGTGGAGGCGGTGGTGGAAGCGCAGCCGGGTCCGACGGAGCCGGAGGTGATCGGGCGTAAGGCAGCGGAGGAAGGCAGCGAGGCGGAAACCGCCGAGAGCGCTGCCGGCGGTAAGGGCCAGGCCGCGGGCGCCAAGGCGCCGGCCGCGGGCGCGAAGCCCGCCCCGGCCGCGAAAGCCGCGGCCCCGAAGAAGTGATGCATGAAACTGCTCGTCGGTCTGGGCAATCCCGGCGCGGCCTACGCGGCGACGCGGCACAACACGGGCTTCATGGCCTTGGAGCGGTTTGCCGCGGCCCACGATCAGCCGCGGTGGAGATTGGCTCGCCAAAGTTTGCAGGCGGTGGTGACGCTGGGCGTGCAAACCTTGGTGT
>JAKCCC010000456.1 GCA_021838985.1 Planctomycetota bacterium | reverse complement strand
GGTAGGGCCGATGCCCTCATCGGCCATGTGGCCAGCCGACGGGGGCGTCGGCTCTACGGGCGCTTCGGCCCCGTCGCTTACGCTTAAGGGCTATGTAGGTAGGGCCGATGCCCTCATCGGCCGTGTGGCCAGCCGACGGGGCGTCGGCTCTACGGGCGCTCCGGCCCCGTCGCTTACGCTTAAGGGCTATGGGACAAACACCGCGGGGACCCCGTAGCCCTGCCGGCGCGCTGGGATAAGCGTGGGGACCTGGTACCGCCCGTGAACGGTTACGAAAAAGTCCAATCCGTGAAGGAGTATTTTGATGTGGCTGGAGAAGAGGTTTGGCTTGCGGGCCGGCCTGACGGGCCGGGCGGTGGGTGCGTATGCGGGGTGGAGCTTGGCGGCGCTTGCGATGGCGGGCGCCACGGCCGCGGCGGCCCCCCTCGCGGGTCCGCCGGCGAAAGCGGCCGCAGCGCCCGCGGGGGTCATGGTCACCGTTTACTCTTCCGCGGATCCAGCTGATTTTGACCCCCGCCAATGGATTTTTCAAACGCGCCAGGGCTTCGGCGCCGCCCAGGTCAACCCGGATGCGGTGCCTGGTTTTGGCGTGGTCAAACAGGTACGCATGCTGCGCGTGGCGGCGGGCCTCAATAAGGTAAACTTCACCAATGTGGCGGCGTTGATTGATCCGACCTCCGTAAGCTTTCAGGACCTGACTGCGCCGAGCACGCAAGTGCTCGAACAGCAATTCAAATTTGATCTGGTCAATACCCGGTCGGTGTTGGCTAAATATATCGGTCATACGGTGGCGGTGCGCGTGCCCGTGGGGAACCGCGGCTTTGAAACCTTGACTGGAAAACTATTCCATTATGGCCATTCCATGATTCTCCAGAGCCGCGATGGAATTCAAATTCTTTATCCCGGATTTCTTCAGCAGGTCAGCCTGGCCGCACTGCCCCGCGGATTGATCACGCAGCCGACGCTGCAGTGGCGGCTCTGGTCTGCCCAGGCGGGGGAGCAAAAAGTTCTTACCTCGTACCAGACCAAAGGGCTTACCTGGATCGCCGATTACAACCTGACCTTGGATCCAAAGAACACCCACGCCCGTCTGGCCGCCTGGGTCACGTTGCTGAATCTGTCCGGTAAGACGTACCGCCAGGCCCATCTGAAGCTCATCGCCGGCAGCGTCCATCGCGTGCCACCGTACCAGGCGGGAATCTTCGGGGCAGTGGCGATGAGACAGGCGGCGAGTCTGGCGGCCCCGCAGGGCTTCCAGCAGAAGCAGTTTTTCGAATACCATATGTACACCTTGCCGCGCCCAACCACCCTTGCCAACAACAGCACCGAACAGATCGCGCTGTTTCCCACGCGCCAACGCCTGGGGGTGCGGAAGGTGCTTATTTTTTCGGGCCAGCCCAACGCCTATTGGTGGAACTATGCCCACGCCCCGGACCTTAACCAGTCGCCCGGTATTCATTACCGCGCACCGGTGAGTGTGTTGATTCGCTTCATGAATAGCAAGGCCAACGGGCTGGGCCTTCCGCTGCCGCGCGGCAAAATCCGGGTGTTTCAGGAAGACCCCGCGGATGGCACGCTGGAATTTGTGGGCGAAGATCTTATTCCCAACACGCCGCGGGGGGAACGCGTTTCCGTGAAAGTGGGAAAGGCCTTCGACATTATCGGCAGCCGCACCCAGACTAATTTTCATGTGGATCAGGTTCTGCGCACCCTGCGGGAAAGTTTCAAGATCGTGCTGCACAATCACCAGAATCAGGCGGTCCGGGTGTTGGTGCCGCAGGTTCTGTATCGATGGAGCAACTGGAAAATCATCGCCAGCAGTGCGAAATTCAGGAAGATTAATTCCCGCACGATTCGATTCCACGCGGAAATTCCGCCGCACGGCGTAGCCGCTATTACCTATACGGTTCGCTATTCGTGGTGAGCTGGCCGGGAGATTAAGATGGAGCTGGATGGCCTCCGGCCGTCGAACCGGGCGGCCGGATGGCGGGCCAGGCCACCCGCAAACAGGCGGACTTAGGTGGCGCCGTAGAAGGAACGGGTTCCATGGCGACGGACGAAGAGCTTTTAGCTGATTTCGCCCGCGGCGACGAGCTGGCCTTCGAAGAGCTTCTCCGGCGGTACGAGCGGGAACTGTTCGCGTTTTTGCGGCGGTTTCTATCGGATCCGACACTGGCGGAGGATGTGTTTCAGGAGGCCTTCCTGCAAGTTTACCGCAGTGTGCGCAGTTTTGATTCCACGCGGCGTTTCCGTCCCTGGCTCTTTACCATTGCCGCCAACAAGGCCCGGGATTATCTGCGGGTGGACGGCCGGCGAACCCTATACTCCCTGGACGCCATTGCCGGGCTGGACGAGCCTGAGGCGAATATCACGGAGTTGGCGACTCATGAGGCGCCGGTGGCGCAGCGGATGATGGATCAGGAGCAGGGCGCCGCCGTGCAGGCGGTGCTGGCCCGTCTGCCGGCCAAAGATCGTGAACTGCTGCTGTTAAGCTATTTTCATCGTTTCGCGTATGGGCAGATTGCCGAGATGCTCCACCTGCCTCTGGGCACGGTGAAAAGCCGTCTGCACGTAGCGCTGGCGCGTTTCAGACGGCTGTGGAATGGCCGGCCATGCGGATAAGGGATAACCCGGCTCTGGTTACGAGGCGGCGGACCAGCGCACCACTGCCCGCACCGGCTCGTCGCGGCTGGAGGAGCCAACCGCAATTTCATATTTTCCCGGTGGGACCACCCAGGCGTGCTTCTCCGTGTTGAAATAGGCGAAATCCCGCCAGCGAAGAGTCATAGTCAGGACCTGGCTCTGTCCCGGCTTTAGATGGACACGCGCGAACGCTTTCAGTGCTTGAACGCACCGTGGCGTCCGATCCACCAAGGGATGTATGTATAGTTGAGCCACCTGGGCCCCAGCTCTCCGGCCGGTGTTGGTCACACGAACGGATACCATAAAGACACGGCCCCGTCCCGTTCCCGCCGGTGTCACCTTCAGGTTGCTGAACCGAAAGCGGGTATAGGACAAGCCGAATCCGAAGGGAA
>JAKCCC010000455.1 GCA_021838985.1 Planctomycetota bacterium | reverse complement strand
TAACGCCTTTCTGGTGAATAAGATCCGCGATTGCCGCCGGCTGCTGCGCCGCGGCGCGGCGGGCAGAGCGCCGCTGGTTAACGAAGTTCGGACCCAGGCCCGCACGAGTCCTATCAAGTATTACCTGCGCATCCTGGGGAGCCAAGAGCGCAGCATCCTGGCCACGCCCGGCATGGACCGCCTTTTGCCGCCGCGAGTGTTTCCGGTTGCCGCCGCCGCGGCTGGGCCGCGCGGCGTACATTTCCGGGTCAGCGCTCACCACGTATTCTTGCTTTCCTCCGGCCAAGCCATCGGGCCGGCGCCGGCGCGCCGCGGACGGGTGGTCCAGGTGGCCCTGGACATTTCCAGGGAAACGGCTTTAACCGCGGATTATCGGCGTGATCTGTTGCTGGTGGTGCTGCTGGGTACATCGTTCTCCTGGTTGGTGGGGGCCTGGATTGCACGGCGGGGCTTAAAGCCGCTGCGCGATATGACCGCGGCCACCGAGCGTATCACCGCCCGGCAACTCCACGAGCGCATGCGGCCCGACGGCTGGCCGGCGGAACTGGCCTCCCTGGCCCGCAGCTTCGACCGGATGCTGGATCGCCTGGAAGATTCCTTTCGACGGCTGGCCCAATTTTCGGCCGACCTCGCCCATGAGCTGCGCACCCCGATCAACAATTTGCGCGGCGAGGCGGGTGTGGCTCTGTCGCAGTTGCGCTCCGCCGAGGAATATCGGCGCACCCTGGAATCAAGCCTGGAAGAATATGCGCGGCTGGCGCGCTTGATTGATAATCTGCTTTTCCTGGCGCGGACGGATGATCCAACCGCCGTCGGCACGCGGACGCCCTGTGACGCCCGCCGCGCGGCGGAAACAGTGCGGGAGTTTTATGCGGCGGTGGCCGAAGACCGTGCCATCCGGGTCCGCTGTGGCGGCCAGGGAACCGTCCACGCGGATCCAGTTCTGCTGCGGCAGGCCATCAGCAATCTGCTCTCAAACGCCCTGAACCACACGTCCGCCGGCGGAAGCGTGACGATTCAGGTGCAACCGCGGACAGACCGTGGATTAGAAGTAATCGTAAGCGATACCGGCAGCGGCATTCCCCCCGAGCACCTGCCGCATATTTTCGACCGACTCTATCGCGCCGATCCGGCGCGCTCGCGCCACCCGGATGGCGCGGGATTAGGTTTGGCCATTGTGCAATCGATCATGATTCGCCACGGCGGCTCGGTGGCGGTCCACAGCGCCCCTGGCCAAGGCGCTACTTTCACCCTGTCTTTTCCGCCAGAGCCAGACTCAACTTTTGCCAGCTGACAAATCTGTCAGGTTGCGGTCAGCTTTCTGTAAGCAGGCACATCGTATACTCCTGGGATGAACGTGAATCCACGATGCGCCTGCCTGCCCCTGCTGTTTCTGCTGGCGGGCTGTGCCGAATATTCCCCCCGCCCGCTGCATCCGGCGGCGTGGCTGCCGCGGTTTCAAAAACGCTCCCTACGGGCGCCGGCGGTAACGGCGTTTGTGGCCAGCCAGCATCTTCGGCTGCCGAAAGCGTTTCCCCAGGATTGGAATCTGCCGGCGTTGGTGGCGGCGGGATGGTATTACCGCCCGGCGCTGCGGCAGCTGCGCGCGCAGTTGGCCGTGGCGCAGGCCGGCCTTATCACAGCCGGCGAACGGCCAAATCCCAGCGTGGGGTTTTCACCGGCCTACGCTTTCAAATCGCCGCCCGGAACCAATCCCTGGGTTCTGGGTTTTAACTTCAATGTGCCGATCGAAACCGCCGGACGGCGCCAAGCGCGCCTGGCTCTGGCTCGGGCGCAAGTCCAGAGTGTGGTGTACCAGGTGGGACAAGCGGCTTGGGATATCCGCAGCCAGATTCGCCAGGCCTGGGTGAATTATTGCTTTTCGCTTCGTCGCCTGACGCTCTGGCGCCGGCAGGAGCGGCTGGATCGCGGCAATGAACGGATTCTCCGGGCGCGTTTCCAGGGTGGCCGTATCGCCCGCCCGCTTCTTACCGCGGCCCAAGTCGCCCTTGAGCAGGCGATACTGGCTCGGGTCCGACAGCAGGGACAAGTAAAAGTGCGGCGGGCGGAATTGGCCGCGGCGTTGGCTTTGCCCGTGGCAGCGCTCCAGGCGGTACGGTTGCTTTGGCCGCGCTGGGACGATCTTCCAGGGATGCGGGCGTTGTCCGTAGGCCGCCTTAAGCGCTGGGCGCTGCTTAACCGCATGGATGTGCGGGCGCTGCTGGCGGCGTATGTCGCCGCCGAGGCGAATTTAAAACTGCAGATCGCCCGCCAATATCCCAATATCAATCTGGGGCCGGGTTATGAATTCGATCAGGGCGCGAATAAATTTATCTTCGGCTTTTCCGCCGCGCTTCCGATTTTCAACCAGAATCAGGGGCCGATCGCCCAGGCTCAAGCCCAACGGCTGCTGGCGGCCCGGCGCTTCGAATCGTTGCAAACGAAGGTGCTCAACCAAACGCAGGTGGCGTGGGCCAGCTATTGTTCCGCCTGGCGGCAGATGCGCCAGTCCCGGCGCCTGATCGCTTCGCAGAAACGGCAGGTGGCGGCCGCGCTGGCGGGGCTGGCCGCAGGCGAGAGGAGCCGCCTGGACCTGGTGGAGGCGCGACAGGAACTGGTGCTGCTGCAACTACATCAATTAGCGGCCCTGGAAAACGCCCAACTGGCCTTAGGTTTGCTGGAGGACGCCCTGCAACGCCCCCTGGCCCAACCGCACGACCAGCCCAACCCGGCGCGCCTCCTGCACCGGTTCACCGCCGCGGCCAAATAGTTTGTACCTCTGGATTGGAGACAGTTGACCATGAAAAGCCTCACGCTCCGGGTGGTGGACACCGCACGCGGGATTTTCAGGGCAGCAGCGCCGGTCCGCCGCTGTTTCGTCGCGCCGGCGGTGGGGATATCGCCGGCTGCACTGATGGCCGAGCGCGAACGGGACACGCGATCGGCGCCGCATTCCGGCGCGAACCGGAAGCCCCGTCGCCGGTCATGTCCCGATGGCCGCTGCGAACTTGCCTGGATCCGCCCATCTCCACCGAGC